>JAITKH010000241.1 GCA_031278535.1 Planctomycetota bacterium
ATCCAGGGGATTGAGCGAGCGGAGATCCCAGACCTCGCAGGACAGCCCGTATTTCTCCTCCAGGATTTTCGCGGCGTCCAGGGCCCGGTATAGCGCGGCGCCGATGGTGGCGATGGTGAGATCGCGGCCGGGCCGGCGGAGGGCCGGCTCGCCCAGGGGAATCGCGTAGCGCCCGGCGGGAACGCCGCCCTTTTCAAAGATCTCCGGCATGTCGTAGAGTCTTTGCGATTCGAGGAATATCACCGGATCCGTTCCCGTGAGGGCGGAATACATCATGCCCTTGGCGTCGTAGGGAGTGGCCGGGAAAACGACCTTCAGGCCCGGCACATGCGCAAACATGGCCGACCAGTCCTGTGAATGCTGCGCCCCGTATTTGGCTCCGACCGAGACGCGGACCACCAGCGGCATCTCCAGCACGCCCGCCGACATGGCCTGCCACTTGGCCATCTGATTGAAGATTTCGTCTCCGCAGCGGCCAATGAAATCGCAATACATGATCTCCACCAGGGCGCGGCCGCCGGAAAGCGCGTAGCCGACCCCGGCCCCGACGATGGCGCCTTCGCTGATCGGGCTGTTGAAAAGCCGGTGGTAGGGAAGGCTTTCCGTAAGCCCCCGGTAAACGGCGAAGGCGCCGCCCCAGTCGCGGTTCTCTTCGCCCCAGGCGGCCAGCGCCGGATCCTCGTAAAAACAGTCGATGACGGCTTCGAAGAGCGCTTCCTTGTACACGATGGCCTTCATGCCGGACAGCCGCCTGCCATTCCCGTCCAGGCCGAAGCGGCTCTTGCCGGCCAGGCGCCTGATCTGCGGATTCTCCTCCTTCGGGATGAGCACTTCCGGGGCGCGGTTGTCCATTCGGGGTTTCACGCGGTTCGAAAACATCAGCTTTTCGATCCTGGCGGTGGCGGCCACATCAAGGTAGGGCGAAATATCCGGATCGATGGCCTTGCGGAAGGCTTTCAGGATCAATTCTTTCGCCAGGGCCAGATTGACGTCGATTTCGTTCCTGGCGGCAATGCCGGCGTCGACCAATTCTTTCGCGAAGGCGGGGATGGCATCCCTGGCCTGCCAGAGTTCCATCTCCTCCCTGGTGCGGTAGCTCATCGCGTCGGAGGGCGAGTGGCCGCTGAAGCGGTACGTAACGGCGTCAATAAGGATTGGGCCGCGCCCCTCCTCAATGATCTGCCGCTTGCGGCGGTAGGCGTCAATGACGGCGAGGGGGTTCAGGCCATCCACCCGCTCGGCATGCATCTGATCAGGATTCACGCCGGCGCCGAGCCGAGCCAGCACCTGGAAGCCCATGGTTTCGCCGCAGGGCTGGCCGCCCATGCCATAGAGGTTGTTGACAAAATTGAAGATCAGGGGAAGCCCTCCGCCCTTTCCCCCGTTCCAGAGGGTCCGGTATTGCTCCATGGCCGAAAGGCAGATGCCTTCCCAAACCGGGCCGCAGCCGAGCGAGGCGTCGCCGATGTTGGCGACTACGAGGCCGGTCTTCCCGTTAATCCGCTTGTACAGGGCGGCCCCGACCGAAATGTCGCCGGAACCGCCGACGATGGCGTTGTTGGGATAGACCCCGAACGGCGCGAAAAAGGCGTGCATGGATCCGCCCAGCCCCTGGTGCCAGCCGGTTTCGCGGGCGAAAATCTCCGCCAGCGTCCCGTAGATGAAAAAGTCGTCGGCCAGCTCCCGCACCCCCCCCGCAACGTCCTTTTCCACCCGGGCGAGCGTCGCCCCTCCGAAATGGTTCCGCATCAGGTCCAGCAGCCGGTCCTCGTCCAGCTGCCTGATGCTCCGGAGTCCCCGGGAGAGGATTTCCGAATGGGAACGGTGGCTGCCGAACGAATAGTCGTCGGTGGTGAGGGAATAGGCCTGGCCCACGGCCAGCGACTCCTGGCCGATGGAAAGGTGGGCCGGCCCCCGGTGATTGTATTCAACGCCTTCGTATTTTCCCTCTTTCTTGACGCGATCGAGCATGGTCTCGAATTCGCGGAGAATCGCCATGTCCCGGTGGATGCGGAGAAGGTCCTCCCGGGGGAATCCCGCAGCGGCACTCTTCAGGGGGATGTCATACCTGTTCAGGGAGATATCCCGGAAAGAGAGGGTTCCCCTGGCCCGGATTGCATCGGGTTCAAGCGTGATGGACTTGACCATGGTTCGATCCTTTCATGACAAAACCGGCGCCTGCCCGAAGCGAATCGGGCGCTTCCGCCTCAATCCTCTTCGCCGTTCCCGATCCCGCCGTCTCCGAAGGCGCCGGCATCATTGTCTTTCTCGTCCTTGTCGCCCGCCACCACCCGCGCCACCGCCACCAAGGCATCCCCTTCGTTCAGGCGGATGACCTTGACCCCCTGGGTATTGCGGCCGATGACGCGGATGCCGTTCACCGGCGTGCGGATCACCATGCCCTTCGAAGTGATTAGCATCACCTCGTCCTCCTCCTGCACCGTCATGCAGGCTACCACCGGACCGGTCTTGTCGGTGACGTTCATATTGATGACGCCCTTGGCTCCCCGGCGGGTCAGGCGGTAGTCGGCGAAATCGGAGCGCTTGCCGAGGCCGGATTCGGAAAGGGTGAGGACAGTGCAATTCGGCGCCACCGCCATCAGGCCGATGCAGATGTCGCTCTCCTGGAGCTTCATGGCGTTCACCCCGGCGGCGGTCCGCCCCATGGGCCGCACGTCGTCCTCCCGGAAGCGGCAGGCGAGGCCTTCGCGCGAGGCCAGCATCAGCTCGTCCCCGCCCGAAGTCATCACCACTCCGATCAATTCGTCGCCCTCGGCGATATTGATGGCGCGGATGCCGCCCTTCTTCGGGTGCCGGAAGGCGGAGAGCGCCGTTTTCTTGATCACTCCCTGGCGGGTTGCCATGACCAGGTAATGCCCGTCGTCGAAAATCCGCACCGGGATCATCGCCGACACCTTCTCCCCGGTTTCGAGGGAAAGGATATTGGCGATGGATCGCCCCTTGGCGCCGCGGCCCATCTCCGGCACGTCGTATACCTTGAGCCAATGAATCTGGCCCCTGGTGGTAAAGAAAAGGATATAGTCGTGGGTGGCGCCGACGAACAGGTGCTCGATGAAGTCGCCGTCCTTGAGCCCCGATCCGGTGACGCCCTTGCCGCCCCGCCCCTGCTTGCGGTAGGTGTCCAGGGCCATGCGCTTGAGATAGCCGTCGTGGGAGACCGTCACCGCCATCTCCTCTTCGGCTATCATGTCCTCAAGCGAAATGTCCTCGGCGGCGGCGACGATTTCGGTGCGGCGGGCGTCGCCGTACTTGTCGATCAATTCCAGGCAATCCTGGCGGATGATGTCGAAGACCAGGGCCCGATCGGCGAGAATGGCCCGGTAGTCGGCGATCTTTTTGTTCAGGTCGGCATATTCGTCCTCCAGTTCCTTCCGCTGAAGCCCGGTGAGACGGGACAGGCGCATTTCAAGGATGGCGCCAGCCTGGATTTCGGTCAGGGCGAAAGCGTCGACCAGGGCGCTGCGGGCCGCCGGGACGTCGGCCGAACCGCGGATGAGGCTGATGACCTGATCAATGTTGTCCAGGGCTTTCAGGAGGCCTTCAAGGATATGGGCCCTGGCCTCCGCCTTCTGCAGGAGAAACACGGTCCGGCGGCGAATGACCTCGAAGCGGTGGTCGCGGTGGCACTCCAGCATCTGTTTCAGGTTGAGGGTTTCGGGGCGTCCCTTGACCAGGGCGATGTTGTTTATCGAAAAATTCGACTGGAGGGGGGTAAGCTTGTAGAGCTGGTTGAGGATCACGTTCGAGTCCTCGCCCGCCTTCAGTTCGACGACGACGCGGATGCCGTCCTTGTTCGAGTAGTCGTGGATATTGGCGATGCCGTCAATCCGGCCTTCTTTCACCGTGTCCGCCACCTTTTCGACCAGGGTGCCGAGGTTGACCTGGTAGGGGATTTCCGTCACCACGATGGACTGGCGGCCGTTCTTGGCCGTTTCGGTGTGGCACCTGGCCCGCATGACCACCTGGCCACGGCCGGTCTGGCATGCCCGGACGATCCCGTCCCGGCCGCAGATGAGGCCGCCGGTGGGGAAGTCGGGGCCGGAAATGAAACGGGTCAGTTCGCGGGGCGCGATGTCCGGATTGTCGAGCAGGGCGATTATCCCCTTGCAGACTTCCCCGAGATTGTGGGGGGGGATGGAGGTGGCCATGCCGACGGCGATGCCCGTGGCGCCGTTCAGGAGCAGGAGCGGGGCCTTGGCCGGCAGGACCGTCGGCTCCCTGGAGGAATCGTCGTAGTTGGGGCTGAAATCGACGGTGTCCTTGTCAAGATCGGCCAGCATCTCGGAGGAAAGCCTGGTCATGCGGCATTCGGTATAACGCTGAGCCGCCGCCGGGTAGCCGTCGATGGAGCCGAAGTTGCCCTGCGGATCGATCAGGAGGTAGCGTACCGAGAATTCCTGGGCCAGGCGCACCAGGGCGTCGTAGATGGAGGCGTCGCCGTGCGGATGGTAGTTGCCCATGCAGTCGCCGACCACCTTGGCGCACTTGCGGTATTTGGCGCCGGCGGTGAGGTTCAGGTCGTTCATCGAGTAGAGGATGCGCCGCTGCACCGGCTTTAGCCCGTCCCTGGCGTCCGGCAGGGCGCGGGAGACGATGACGGACATGGAGTAGGTGAGATAGGAATTCTTCAGCTCGTCCTCGATGGGCATGGGCTTGACGCCCGTCGCCTGGGTGGAAAAAAGGTTGCTGGTCATGCGGGGCGTTTCTCCTGGCTTTGGCGATCCGTTCGGTCACAATGCGAACGCGCGGATATCCGATCCGTCAACGATATTATACCAGCGTCGGTTTGAAATTGCGAAAAAACCTTCTGGTCGAGAATCACAATTTCAAGCTGCCGGCACTATCTATAGCCGATATAGCCGGTCACCGCCTTGCCAAGGCTGCGAATCTGTCCTTGACAGCCGGTGGGACAGCATATGGCGCTATTCCTCCCACCATACGTATGACATCTCATACAGTTTCGATCTTTTTAGGAGCATTTCCTCGCATCGTTCGAGGCCATCCTTTTCGAGGAGAGTGTCCTGATCGGCGAACAGGGAAACTCCCAGCCCGAATCTTCTATCCGCCAGCCGGACGCCAAGTGCCTCAAGAATAGTCGGCGCCAAATCCCAGGCGGCGAAAACGCGCTGAGTTCCCCGCGCCGGAATTCCCGCCTTCGCGTTGATGAAAATATTCACTATCTCCCGTTTCCGGACGGGCGGCAATTCCACCGGACCCAATAGCGTGGACAGCAAATTATGATCTCCCAAGATAATAACGGTTGTCCTCGGGGCGAACGGCTGTTCCAGTATCCAGGCTACGAAGTCGTGCGCCATGGCGTCACATTGTTCGAAAGCGTCGCGGAAATCGCCGAACCGCCGGGGCATATCCTTCTCATAATACCCCGGCGAGTGGGTATTGACCGTCTGGATGATCTGGACAAAGGGTTGTCCAGTTTCCTGGAGGGCCGCCAGGTTTTCCCGGGCCCTAGCATAGAGGTACCCGTCGTCAACCCCCCAATTGTTCGTCCGTTCCCGGTGATCCGGGCGTATCGTACGGAAATAATCGAAATC
Organism: Planctomycetota bacterium; assembly: GCA_031278535.1. Classification (GTDB taxonomy): domain Bacteria; phylum Planctomycetota; class SZUA-567; order SZUA-567; family SZUA-567; genus JAJBSZ01. The sequence continues at coordinate 5,574 of JAITKH010000241.1, forward strand.
GTATACGCCGCAGTGATCGGTCGCCATGTCCAACAGCCTGTCGTAATTGGCGAACCTGATACTGGCGGCGCGGACGACCTCCAGGCGGTAGCCGTGCCTTTCCAATATTCCGGGCAGGGAACTGTTCCGGAAATCATGCCGGCGCAGCTGCGGCTTTTCCAACCAGTTCGCAAGCCTGAGTTTCAGTTCGCCGTCGACGGGATCGAGCCTGTACAATCCGCGCGATGACGACAGAAAAGGGACGCCGAGAATGGTCGAGTAAAAACTGAGAATGCTGGCTCCCGTCCCGACCGCGCCGCGGTATCCCGAAAAACTGAGATTTTCCCGTTCCAACCGGCCAAGCCGCGGCATCAGCGGCGGCAGGAACACGGCCGGGTCGTTCATGGTCTTTTCCACGGATTCGAGAATGAGCAGGACAAGGTTCATCTTCTCCTTCGGAAAGACCGCCGCTTTCGGATCGGGAGCATGGAAATTGTCTTCGATATAGGAGTAATACCGCATGTCAGGGAAAAAATTGGCTCCGATTTTGTAATGGCTCTCCCAGGCCCAGAGGGAGGAACACAGGACCATGGCGGCAAACAGCGAAACCAGCGCCCGGACAATCGCCGTCCGCGTTCTCGGGGCGGAATGCACCCGCAGGCAACGCCGCAGGAACAAGCCGAAGAGGACGGCGGCAAGCAATCCCAGGATGGAATGGATGATCAGGCTCTCGGAATAGCGGTTGTCGGCGGCGTTCAGTGGCAAGTTCATATGCACGATAATGGTCTCGAAGGAAACGGTCCCGAACCACTCGACCATCCAATGGAAGGCAAGCCACGCCTGGATTCCCAGGAAGAAAAGGGTGATAGTGCCAGCAAGCCAGATCGCGCGCCCGATTCTTCCCGCTCCGGAAACTTTTCCGTTCCCGGGCGCGGCCTCCCGGGGCGCGGCGGCGTTTCCGGCGCCGGCGGGTGCGGAGCGGATTCGCGTCATTCCCAGTTCAACCAGTAATATAATTTCTCGTATAGGCGGGATCGTTTCCGAATCATCCTGTTGAACACCGCCACTCCGTCCCGTTCCAAAAGGGTGTCCCGATCGGCGAACAGGGATGTTCCCATGGCGAAACGCCGCCGGGGGATCCTGGCTCCAAGCGCCTCAAGGATGGTGGGCGGCCAATCCCAGGCGGCGAAACGCCGCCTGGTTCCGCGTTCGGCCTTTCCCATGATCGGATTGATGATGAAATTCATGATCTCCCTTTGCTCCGGAAGCGGCATATTGATCGCGCCCAGACCCCTCTGGGACATGTTGTGATCGCCCGCCACGACGATGGTGGTGTCCGCCGCGAACGGCTGCTCCAGGATCCAGTTCAAAAAATCGGCCGCCATGACATCGCACTGCTCAAAGGAATCCCGGTAATCGCCGTATGTCGCCGGCATGTTTTTCTCATAGAATCCCGGGGGGTGGGTGTTCACCGTCTGGATGATTTGACAGAAGGGCTTTCCGGCGGCATGCAGCGCCGACAGGCGTTCCCTGGCCCTCGCGTACAGGTAGCTGTCGTCCACGCCCCAATTGTTCATCTTGCCGGGACAGTCAGCCCTGTTGGCATGGAAAAAGTCGAAATCGTATATGGCGCAGTTGTCCGCCGACATGCTGAAAAGCCGATCATATCCGGCGAAAGTGATGCTGGCGGCGCGCACCAGTTCCAGCCGGTATCCGTTTTTTTCCAGGATGCCGAGCAGCGAGCGGCCCCGGAAATCATGCCGGATGGCGCCGAATTCATTGCTGTAAGCGAGTTCCATGGCGTTGATGCGGGGATTGTACCTCAGCAGC
>JAITKH010000285.1 GCA_031278535.1 Planctomycetota bacterium
CCCGGAAAAACAGTAAGCGATATCGATAAAGATAACGTTGGCGCTCATCGAGACGCCCCGGATTGCTTCCGGCGAAAGAAGCACCACTTCCAGGGCGATGGAGGGATAGACCATGGAACATCCGGCGCCGGAGAAAAAAGCGCCGAGCAAGGCCGGATACGGACCAGGCGCCAGCCACAGGAGACACGCCCCCAGGAATGCGACCGAGCCGGAGAGGCGGGCGACCGACAGCCCTCCCCAGCGATCCGGAAGATTGCCGATGGCCAGCCGCATACAGACGAAACCGACGCCGGTGACAGTGAAGGCGATTCCGGCGTATTCCCAACCGCGATCAAGGAAAGTCTTCGAGAGAAAGGCGCCCGGCACGGCGAAGGCAACGGCATGGAGCCCGCATGGCACGCTGAGCCGCCAGATCCGCCCTACCACGTCGAAGATGCCGAGCTTGCCGATAACGTCTCGGGGAACCGGCGGCGCGGCCTCCGGACTCCGGAGGGCGATGGCCAGGCCGAGGATCGGAGCGACGACGCAAATCAGGAGGACGCTCCCAAAACCAATCCATTCGTAGAGGGAGAAGCCGATCCAGCCGCCAAAGGCCACGGTGGCGTAAAGGCACATGCCATGGGTGGCCATGACTCGTCCGGCCCGGGCCATGCCTGTCCGGCCGATGCACCAGTGGCCGACGCCGACGTTGGTGAGACTTTCCCCGAACCCCAGAATCAATCTCCCCAGAACCAGGAGCGCATACGCGATCGGGATCGGCAAAACATCCCACGACGAGAAAAGGGCTACCAGGCCGCCGGCGATATACAAGACAGAGCCGCGTACGAAACAAATCTTGCCGCCGACGCGATCCGCCAGATCCCCGGCGGATTTGCGGAAAAGGAACGTCGAGAGGAACGCCGCCCCGGCCGCCGCCCCGGCCAGGAAATTGGACATCCCCCAATCGCGGATGACATGGATTGAAAGGCTGGAGAGCGGCATGATCAGCGGCAGATAGCAAAGGAAGGCGGCAAACATGATCCAGGCGAAATGCCGGCGTCCGAACTCGGGATTCGACAGATTTGGCATTGTCATTGCAGCCCGTTGCGCTCGATCCAAACCACGATTTCCCGCTGCAGCGCCTCGTCTTTCGGCCAGAGCAGCTCGAAGCGGTCCTCCTCCCCGGCCTTGGAATGGCGCTTGACCATTGAGGCTCGTTCGAAGGTCTTGAGCGGCGCATCCACCATCCTGGCGCCGATTCCGAGGGAGCCGGCGATCCGGCCGAGGGGCATGACCTGGCCGGAGTTGGCGTACACCAGCCGCAGCAATCGCTGGTGGACGGGGGTGGCGGTCAACGCCCCGATGGCCATGGGACCGGAAAGGCGAAGGGATTCCCCTCCCTTGTTGACGGCATGCACCTTGACGAAGGTGACGCCCATGACCTTGTCGGTGGCCCAGCGCACCAGCCCGAGACCGGAAAGTTCCTCCCCTTTTTCGCTTTCGCGGAATCGGACCTCGACCACGGTATTCATGGGGAAGGGACTCTCCTTCGCGATGCTGACGCCGCTGTCGTCCTGGATGCTCGTGATCATGCGGGTCAGGACATCGGCCGAGGCCTCCACCCGGATGACGCGAATGATTCGCTCCGGCGGCAACGGCTTGAAGTTCTGCCGCTTGTCCTCGGCCACCGCCGTCACTTCCGCCAGGGATGGCGGCGGAGCGGCCGGCTTGAGGATTTCGAGTATGGCGCCCAGTTCCCGCAAAAGCTCGTCCGGATCCCGCGGCCGGTTTTCCGGCGACTTGTCCATCATCCGCATGATAAGGGAGCCGAGAATCGACGGGAGCTCCGGTTTCACGGCGCAGGGATCGGGGCGATCAGCCGATATCTGCATGAGGATGACCCCGATGACGCTATCGGCATTGAAGGGCACCTCGCCAATGACCATGCAATACAGGGACACGCCAAGACTGTAAATATCGGAACGCGAGTCCATGGGCGCACCCCTTGCCTGCTCCGGACTCATGTAAAAGGGAGTGCCGAGAATCATGTCCTGATCGATCGAGGCCTGGCCGGGAAGCATGCTTTGCGCAAGGCCGAAATCCGCCACCTTGAGGACGCCGTCCCGGGTAAGCATGAGGTTGTCCGGCTTGATGTCCCGATGAACGATATTGGCCTTGTAGGCCGCGGCCAGTCCATTGGCGGCCTGGATGGCGTATTCCACCGCCTCCTCCGGCCGGAGGGCGCCGCCGCGTACAATGCGATCTTGCACCGTCCCCCCGTCAACATACTCGCTGACGATGTAATGGACATCCCCTTCCCGGCCGAAGTCGAAAACCCGGACGATGTTCTGATGGCTTAATTGAGCCGCCGCCTTGGCTTCGCTCTCGAAACGGTTGACGGAAGCCGAATCGGCCACGAAACGGGGATCAAGAATCTTGATGGCCACCTGGCGTTTCAACTGTATCTGCTCGGCAAGATACACAACTCCCACGGCGCCGTTGCCAAGACGCCGAAGCAGTTTGCAGCCTCCAACGATCTTTCCGATCAGTTCTTCCCGCAACTTGTCGTCGGCAACAGACACTCTTCTTCCTTGCCCGGAATCCCCCGCTCCTCCGGCTGGGAGGGCCGCCTGGAGCCATCTTTCCCGCTTTCAGTCCAAATCGAAGACAACAGCCCTGGCCGGCCCTCCGCCGCAGCCTTGGAGAAGCATGGGGAAACAGGTGAGGTAGCGCTTTCTCCCATCCAGAATCTCGTCGGGAACAATCAGCCCCTCGAGGATGAAAAGCCCCTTGGGGAGTATGGCCATATGGCAAGGCCGCCCTTTTTCGTCCGATCCCCAACCGCCCCAGCTCAAGGCGTCGGTCCCCACGCCCTTGGCGCCGCTGGCGGCAATCAACTCCGCCGCCGGACCCCCGACATAGGGATAGGCATGAAGATATTCGTGGCTGAAACCGTACCGTTTGCCGTAGCCGGTGACCAGAATGACGATGTCTCCGGCCGCCACTTTTGCGAGGAACGGCTCGATATCGCCGGGGGGTATGGCCGTATCCGGCCGCACCCGATCCCTCAGATCGCAGAAAAGGACCGGTCCGGCGAAGGTTTCGACGGGAATCTGGTCCAGCGTTTTGCCGTCGGCGAGAAAATGGTAGGGAACGTCGATATGGGTGGCGACATGGGTGTTGAAGGCGACGCGCTCGGCATTGAAGCCGTGCGTCGCCTGCTGGAACTCCCAATCGATCACCGTCAGCCGCTGCCCCGGCCAGCCGGGGCAGTTGTGGTAGATCGGCTGGGTCAGATCCCACATTTTTCCGGGAACGCGCATTTTGTCCCCCTTTCCGAACCTGCCGGCGCCGCGCAAATCAGTTGGGCTTGTCCCCGGTAAACTCGTACGTCCACCGCCATTCGGCGCCGGCGGCGTCGCGCACATAGTCGCATGGCTTGAAATACAGGGAAAGCTCCCTTTCGGCCGAGGCGGCGGAGTCGCTGGCATGGATCAGGTTGAAGGCCTGGCTCATGCCGAAATCGCCCCGAACGCTTCCCGGTTCGGCCGCCCGCCCGAGGGTGGCGCCGACAAGCTTCCTCGCCACCGCCACCGCGTCCACGCCTTCGACCGCCATGAGCACGACCGGGCCGGAAGTGATGAAAGCGGTAAGCTGGCCGAAAAACGGCTTGGCCTCGTGTTCCTCGTAATGCCGCCTGGCCGTCCCGGCATCCACATCGGCCAAGCGCATGGCGGCAATGCGGAGTCCCTTGTCCTCGATGCGGGAAATGATCCTGCCGGCCAAGCGCCTTGCCACCGCGTCAGGTTTGAGAATAACCAAAGTTCTTTCCAGTTTCATGCCTCGCCTCCCCTTCCGCCGGCGTGGCCCCGGCCGCCCGCGGCCGCGGCGCCAAGTTGATCGAAACACCCGGCCGCGCACCCGCGAGGCCGTTTCCTTCCCTTCCATAATAGTTACATCAACTTTTCTCCTTGTCAACAAGATTCGGGAAAACGGCGCGCCGCCTGGCGCCATGTCCGGCGAACACCCGCGCTCTTTCCCGCCATGCCCGCCATCCCCGCCGAAAAGTCTCCTGAAAGCACTGTGGAAAATGTAACGCTCTTGGGCCATTCCGCGCGAAACGGGATGATTTGGGCGCGTACGTCCCGCGAATCGCCCGGGAAACGGGAAAACATCCTTGCTTTCCCGCGCCTTTTCGACAAGATTGTGCTTTCGTCCGCATCATCAGGAGATGAAACCTATGTCGTCACAAGTATTGGAGTTGGCCCCGGAACCGCCACCGGCCAGCCTGGATCAGGCCATAGATCGGGTCATCGCCCGCTTCAAGGAACGCGGACGGATTGATATGGGAACCGAGGTCATCCGCGCGGCCCTCCGCGACCGCCTGGCCCGGGCCGGTTTCGAGGAACGGGAGATGCGCCTCCTCGAAGTCAACCTTCTCG
>JAITKH010000293.1 GCA_031278535.1 Planctomycetota bacterium
CCAAGGACCTGCGCCCTCAAAATCGCCACTTCCACCGGCGCCGCCGTCAAAGCGGCGCGCCTGGCCCTGAACAACCGGGCGCCCGGCGGGGACGACGGCATCGTCGATGTCGATCCCGAAGCCAGCATCCTGCGCCTTGCCCGCCTGGCTAAGGAAGGGATGCGCCAGACCGACAAGGTGATCCTCGACATCAGGACGGAAAAACGGGGCAGGAGTCTGCGAGTGAAATTCCGACGGAAAACACTTTTTTTTCGGAGCCGACATGATAAACAGAAATTTCGGATTGTCGCAACGGGCGAGGGCACTCTGGGCAAAGACGCCAAGGGGGAATCGCGACGGCGATTCCTGGCTCCCGCTTTACGCGCACATGATCGATGCCGCCGGGATGGCAAGGCTGTTGTGGAACAACTGGCTTCCGCTCGGAACAAAAAGGATAGTTGCAGGCGGGATGACATATGCCGGCAAACCGGGAGTGAACCTGGAAACGGCGGAGAAACTCTTCATTTTTCTGGCTGCGGCGCATGATCTGGGCAAGGCGATTCCCGCCTTTCAAATGGGAAACTTTGCCATGAATCCGGAATTGCGCAGCCAATTGGCGTGCAGGGTATCGAAAACCGGGTTGCGGATGGATTTCCGCCCGACTTCGCCCGGGAAGGTACACCATTCCCTAGCTTCGCAAGTGATCCTGGAAAGAAATGGCTGCAACAGATCATTCGCGATAGTTGTCGGCGGGCATCATGGCAAACCGCCTTCCGTGGAAACGGCGGATAGCGATACAATCGAGGCCTGGTCGGGAAACACCGGTTTCGCTGACGCGGGATGGCAGGCGGTTCAGAAGGAAGTGCTTGGCTTTGCCGCCCGCCTGGCCGGCATTGATGCTGACGCGGCCAAGTCGGTTACGCTGACTGTTCCGGCGCAGGTGATTCTCACCGGACAGGTAATCATGGCGGACTGGATAGTCAGCGACGAGAAGCTGTTCCCTTACTTCAAACCCCATGAGGACTTCAAAGTATCCGGTACGCGTGCGAACGACGCCTGGGACGATTTGTTGTTGACGCAGCCATGGGAAACCGCGGCGGGATGGATGGGCGCCGAGCTGTTTGCGACCCGGTTTCCCGGCAGGACGCCCCTGCGACCGGTACAACTGAAGGTCATTGAGACTGTGCCAGCCATCGAAAATCCCGGCATTGTCATTATTGAAGCGCCGATGGGAGAGGGGAAAACCGAGGCGGCGCTGGCCGCTGCCGAGATTCTTGCCGCCAAGATGAATCGGGCCGGAGTCTTTTTCGCCTTACCCACCCAAGCCACATCGGACGGGATATTTCCCCGGCTCAAGAATTGGATTGGAAACCTGAAAGCACCGGACGGCCCTCATTCGTTGTTCCTCGCGCATGGCAAGTCGCGTTTCAACGAGGAGTACAGGAGATTGGCGAAAGTGGATGCGTTCGTCGGCGGAATGAACGGCGAGGAAGACGACAGCATAGTGGCGCACGACTGGTTCGAGGGGCGAAAGAAGGGCATGCTGGCCGATTTTGTGGTGGGAACAATCGATCAATTGCTCCTGGCCGGGCTGAAACAGAAGCATTTCATGCTGCGGCACCTGGGTTTGGCCAACAAGGTGGTAATCATCGACGAATGTCACGCCTATGATGCCTACATGAGTCAATACCTGTTCAAGGTCTTGCGCTGGCTGGGCGCTTACAATACCCCGGTCGTCGTCCTTTCCGCGACCTTGCCGCCCGGCAGGCGAAAAAAATTGCTTGACGCCTATCTGCGCATCCCGGAAGAACGGCCATCCCCGCCGCCATGGGCCGGACAAGCGGTATGCGAGCCGCTGGCGGCCGAAAGCGCCGCAACCCTCGAATATCCGCTTGTCACGTATAGCGACGGCAAAACGATACAACGAACCGCGGTTCCGTCATCGGATCGGCGCCTGAAGGCGGCCATCCAATTTTTGCCAGACGAAAAGATTCCGGAAAGATTGGAACATTTGTTGACAGATGGCGGCTGCGCCGGAATAATTGTCAATACGGTCGGGCGGGCCCAGAATTTTGCCAAAAAACTGGCCAAAAATTTCGGCGACGGGACGGTACGCCTGTTTCATTCCAGATTCATCAGTTCGGCCAGGGCTATGAAGGAGTTGGAACTCCGCGGGATTCTTGGGCCCGAATCCGCATTGCGGCCGGAGAACCTCGTCGTGGTGGGAACCCAGGTCATGGAGCAGTCGCTGGATGTGGATTTCGACGTGCTGTTCACGGACATTTGCCCGATGGATTTATTACTGCAAAGAATGGGAAGGTTGCATCGACACCCTCGACCGAGGCCGACCGCATTGCGGCAGGCGATGTGTTTTATCACAGGCATGATCGGTGACGATTTCGACAAGGGTTCCAAACTTATATACGGCGAATACCTGTTAATCAACAGTAAGGAATTGTTGCGGCGGCGCGATGCCGTGACATTCCCGGATGACATCGCCGCTCTGGTCAATGCCGCATATGCCCCGGACGGCGTTTCGGTTGAAGCCGACCTCCAGGCGACCTATTGCAAGGCCAAGGAGAAGGAGAGGCAAAGAATTGAGGAGCGGGAAAGGAAGGCGAAAACCTTTCAGATTCGCGATCCGGCCGATGGGCTTGGAGATTTGACCAGCTGTCTGGACATATCCGTAAACGACGACAAAACCGGAAAGAGGGCGGAGGCCACGGTCAGGGACGCGAATGATTCGGTGGAAGTGATTGTGATCCAAAAGAGAGAGAATGGGCGATTGTATTTCCTACCGGGGGTTGCCGTTTTCGGTAAACAGGAAATTCCGCGGGAAGGCATTGATGACGAGTGCGCCTCCGCAGTCGCCGGATGTACCGTCGCCTTGCCGCCCCAATTAACGGTGCCACGCGCGATCAAAGAGACGATCACGCGGCTGGAGAAGGAGAATTTACGTGACATTCCTGGCGATTGGCAGCATTCCTGCTGGTTGAAGGATGAGTTGTTCCTGGTCCTGGACGACGGCCTTTCGGCCGACTTCGGGGAGTACACGCTGCGGTACGACGAAACGCTCGGCCTGTTAGTGGAATATCGGGGGGATGGCGATGATTGCTGAGAAGGACTTCAATCTGTTGCGCGAGCCGTGGATCAAGGTTTTGAATGCAAATGGCAATCTGGAAGAAATTTCTCTGCTTGACGTGTTCAGACGGGCGCATGAATTGAAGCGTCTGGCCGGCGAATTGCCGACCCAGGATGTCGTGATATTGAGGTTTTTGGTGGCAGTTATACTTGC
>JAITKH010000383.1 GCA_031278535.1 Planctomycetota bacterium
CCGCTTCCGACATCTTCTCCTCTCCCCTTCATCCCTACACCAAGGGTCTGCTGGCCTGCATCCCCGAGGCTGGCGTGGACTATGGGAACGGCGCCCGGCGCCTCTATTCCATCCCCGGCACCATGCCGGACGCCTCCCGTCTTCCGTCTGGCTGCGTCTTCGCACCGCGCTGTCGGCTGGCGGAGCCGAAATGCTCGATCGGGAACGATCCGGAACTGGCGGATGCCGGCGAAGGCCGCCTTTGCCGCTGCCGCCGCTGGAAGGAGGGGTAGGCATGCTGTCCGCGGAAGCGCCGGTCGCCAGGCCAAACGTCCTGGCAAGACTCGAAGGCGTGCGTAAATATTTCGGCGCCGGCGGCTCGTGGCTGGGCGGCTGCGAAGCGGTCGTCAAGGCGGTGGACGACGTCTCGTTCGCCATTCCGGAAAGGCGCATCGTTGGCCTGGTTGGAGAGTCGGGGTCGGGGAAAACCACGGTAGGACGGCTCATGGTGAAACTGCTGGAACCGACCGGCGGGAACATCCGCTATCGCGGCAGGGACATCGCCGGACTCGCGGGACGGGATCTTCGCGACTATCGGGGCCGAGTCCAGATGATTTTCCAGGATCCCTTTTCCAGCCTCAACCCCCGTCTCCGGGTCGAGGCGATTGTGGGCGAGGCGCTTTTGGGTTCCGGGATTCGGAGTGCCGCGGACAGGCGCGGCCGAGTGGTGGAGCGACTGGAAATGGTGGGACTCGACGCCGGACATCTTCGCCGCTATCCGCACGAATTTTCCGGCGGCCAGCGCCAGCGCATCGGCATTGCCCGCGCTTTGGCGGCGGATCCGGAATTCATCGTGGCGGACGAGCCGGTGTCGGCCCTTGACGTTTCGGTGCAGGCGCAGGTTTTGAACCTGCTCCTGGAACTGCAGGAGCGGTTGGGGCTGGCCATACTCTTCATTACCCACGATCTCGCGGTGATGCGTTTCCTGTGCGACGAAGTGGCGGTCATGTATCTCGGGCGCATCATGGAGACCGGAAAGACGCGGGAGGTAATGGAAGGACCGCGCCATCCCTATACCCGAGCCCTGCTCTCGGCCGTGCCTTCAATACGGCCTGGCGCCGCCGGCAAACGGATCATCCTTGATGGCGACATTCCCAGTCCCATCGCCATCCCCTCCGGGTGCGTTTTCCGAACCCGTTGCCCGGAGGCGAAACAGCCGTGCGCCGAAACGTCGCCGCCGCTGGCGGAAAAGAGCCCGGGGCATTTTTCCGCCTGCCTTTTCGGCTAGCCCAAGTTCCCCGGCAAAAGGTTGCCTCTTCAAAAGAATATGTGGGCGTAATACCGTCTTGGCTCTCGTTTCCGCCCCTGCATAAAATAGTCGTGTACTGTGGTTGATAAGGTTATTTTACGATGATCTCCTGAGGGGGATGGCGGATTCTCCGGTCGATCCGCAGGATATCAGTCGATCATGGCTGCCGCCCGACAGGGCGATCCCTCCCGATCCCGCAGTTTCAAGGGCAGGGCGCAGATGATGAAATCCCGGTTTTCCGGGATCTGATCCAGGTTTTTGAGGTTTTCCACAACCGGAAAGCCATGGGCGAAGAAACGCTTGTGGCGCGGACTTTCCAATTCGTCGTCCGCCTTGTCGATGGAGGTGGCGTCGGTCATGTAGGCGATGGCGCCCTGTCGAACCAGCCAGTCGAGGAGTTCGAACGAGGGTATGGGGAACTTGTGATTGTACTCCTTTTGTTCGGCGTACATCGAAATCCCGGTTTCCATCACGAAAATCCCGGCGTCGCCCATGCTGAATCCCGAGTCCGCCACTTCTTCCAGGGTGATTTCCTGTCCGTTTGGCCTGGCCCGGCTGCGGAACAATCGCGCCTTTCCCCAAAAATGGTCCAGCCCAATCCTGTCGATGGTCTGGCCGTCCATAAGGAAATGGTGCGGCGCGTCGACATGGGTGCCGGTGTGGGCCTCCATGTCGAGGCGGGTGACATTGACGTGTTCGGAATTGCCCCGGCATTTCCATTCGAAAATCGGACGCTGATTCCCCGGCCAGACAACCATTTTATCGAAAACGTCATAGGTGAGATCAATGATTTTCATTTCCCTTCCGTCTCCCGTCATATTTCCCGCCATGTCCACCCGGGACCGGCTTGCGGATACCCCGCCTTCGCAAAGGTCGGAACCGGCGGCTATCCCGCCGCTTTCTTTTTCGAACCGGATCCCAAGCGCTTCCGGTAATAAAACGTCATCAACATGACGATGACCAGGCCGTTCATTATTTTCCGGCCCGGTTCCTGCATGTTCATGTTGGTCAGCAGGCTTTCGATAAGGCAGAGCAGGACGGCCCCGGCGGCGGCTCCGCCGTAACCGCCCCGGCCCCCGGTCATAGCTACTCCCCCGATGACCGCCGCGGCGATGGACTGCATGGGATAGTCGCGCCCGGCGGCGACGAACGCCACCGAAGTGTAGCCGGCAATGATTATTCCGGTCAGGGCTGCGGTCAGGCCGGATAAGGCGTAGACCGCCGTTTTGATGAAATTGACGCGCAGTCCGGAAAATCCGGCCGCGGTTTCGTTGGCGCCGATGTAGTATACCCCGCGCCCGAAGGTTGTGTACTTGAGGACAAGCGAGAGGGTTGTTCCCAGAGCCAGCCAAATCAGCACCGAATTGGGGATCGACCAGGTAAAGCCCACCCCCACCGCCCTCAGGGCCGGAGAAGCATTGCCGGTTGGAGCCCCTTGCGAATAGATCAGGACGGCACCGGTGATGATCGCCCCGGTGGCCAGGGTCATCACCATGGGGGAGATTCCGAGGAGGGAGACCCCGATGCCGTTGAGGATGCCCGCCGTCAGGCCAATCAGCAGGATGACGCTGATGGCCCAGAGGTTGTTTTCGTCCTTGCCGGCCAGCATCAGGCAGCCGAAAACACTCCCCAGCGATACCAGCGGACCCACCGACAGGTCGATGCCGCCGATAAGGATGGCCAGGGTCTGCCCCATCGCAACCATGCCGATGAAGGAGGCGGAACGGAAAATGGCTCCGCCCTGGCTGACGGAAAAGAACCCCGGGGAGAACATTCCGCCGATTGCGAAAAGCGCCAGGATGGCTGCCCACAATCCGAGGAGAGAACGCCAGCCTTCCGGTATTTTCCGCCAGAGGCCCATCATTGCTCCCTCCTTCGTTCCAGTCCCAGACGCCGGAGAAGATCGGGAGCCGATACGGCCAAGGCGGCGATAAGGATGACGCCTTTGGCTATATACTGATAGAAGGGATTGATGCCCAGGAGATTCAGGATGTTGTTAATCAGGTAGAAGATATAGGCGCCGCCGATGACGCCCGGCACTCCTCCCCGTCCTCCCATCAGGGAAGAGCCGCCAATCACCGCCACGGCGATGGAATTCATCACGTACGGCTCTCCTCCCAGCGGATCGCCGGCGAACATCCAGGCAGACAGGTAGGCCCCGGCAAGGCCGGAAAACAGGCCGGACAGGCTATAGACGAAGAATTTGACCCGGCCGGGCCGGATGCCGGACTGGATTGCCAATGTCTCGTTGCCGCCCAGGGCGTAAATGGAACGGCCGAACCGAGTCCGGCTCAACAACAGGTACGCCGCGGCGACCGCCGCCAGCATGAGGAGGAGGGGAATGGGGATTCCGTAAATTTTCCCGGAGGAAACCAGGGTGGCGTCCAGGGACACCTCCCCTCCCGGTTCGCGCAGGATGTAGAGGGCGACGCCAAGGTATATCGAGCTTGACGCCAAGGTGACGATGAAGGGCGGGAACGGCCATGCGGCGATAAGAAGGCCATTGATCGCCCCCATGGCCAGCCCGACTAGGGGAGGGACGAGAACCCAGAGAACCAGATTGGCCGGGGTGTCAACATACGGGAGGGAGGCGGCGGTTACGCTGGCGACGCTGATCATCGATCCTACCGAAAGATCGATGCCCCCGGTAAGAATGACCACGGTTTGGGCCAGGCCGGCCAGGATGAGCGGGGTCACCCGGCCGAACAGATTGACGTTATTGTTCCAGGTGAAAAAACTGGCCGACTGCCAGCCGGCGAATATGTATACCGCCAGGACAATGGCGTAAACCGGAAGATACATCCGGAGATCCCGCCCGCGTTCGGTCATGCCGCTCCTTCCCCGCCGGTCCGGCCCATCGAGGTACGCATGATGTTTTCCTCGGTCAATTCGGAACCGGACAGTTCTCCGCTCACCCGCCCGCCGTACATCACCAGCACCCGGTCGCACAGCCCGATCAATTCGACCATGTCGCCGGTCAGGACGATGATTGCCACTCCTCCGGCCGCCAATTCCCGAATCAGCCGGTAAATCTGCTGCTTGGTGCCGACATCGATGCCGCTGGTTGGCGACAGCAGCACCATCACCTTGGGACTGGCCAGAAGCCAGCGGGCGAACACCGTTTTTTGCACATTGCCGCCGCTCAGATACCTGACTTCCTGGGACAGGGATGCCATGCGGATTTGCAATTCCTCGGCGATCTTTCGAACATCCCGTTTCTCCCGCCAGGTTTTGAGGAAGCCGGCGGCGCTTAACCGCGCCAGCGAAGCGGAAGCGATGTTGTTCCTTATGGAAAGGATGGGAAAAGACGATTGGGCGTTCCGATCTTCCGGGATCAGGGATATGCCTACCCGCATGGCGTCGCGGGGGGATTTTACCCGAATCCGGCTGCCGCCGTGGAGGGAAACTTCAGCGCCTGTTTCCAAGCCGAAAATGCTTTCCAGGAAGGGGACCTGACCCTGCCCGTTAAGCCCGCCGATTCCCAGCACTTCGCCTTCCCGTACAGAAAATTCGATTTTCCCGCCGCCCGGGGCGACGGCGGAACAGGAAAAGATGATCCGATCCGGCAATTGTACCGGTTTTTTGGGGAATATCTGGGTCAGGTCCCGGCCGATCATATGGTAGATCAGTTTGTTCTCGTCGAAATCGGCCGCCGGGCCGGTAAGCACCCGCTCTCCATCCTTCATTATTGTGATCCGGTCGGAGACGCCAAGGATTTCCTTGAGCCGATGGGAAATGAAAATGATGCCCTTGCCCTGGTTTCTGAGTTCCCGCATCAGGCCAAACAATCGCGCCGCTTCCGATCCGGTGAGCGTAGTGGTGGGTTCGTCGAAAACCACCGCCCTTGGTTCGTAGAGCAGCGCCTTGGCCACTTCGATAAGCTGACGGACGGCCATGGGAAGGGAAGACACCAGCCGGTTGACGTCCAGATCGCCAAGACCGACCTTTTCCAGTGCCAGCCTGGCTTCTTTCCGGATTTCCGGCCAGTTCACCAGGCCCGCCCTTCCGCGCCGCCAGCGGCCCATGAAAATGTTCTCCGCCACCGACATCTGCGGCAGCAGGGACAACTCCTGGTAGACCACGCAGATGCCGGCTTCCCGGGCTTCTCCGTAGTTGCGAAAGGCGACTTCCCGGCCGTTAAGAATGACGTTCCCGGCATCGGGCTGGTAGATGCCGGCGAGTATTTTCATGAGGGTGCTCTTGCCGGCCCCGTTTTCTCCCACCAGGCCATGGATTTCCCCCGCCAGACAGGAGAAATCCACCCGGCGCACGACCGGATTGCCGGCGAACGCCTTGTCGATGCCCTGCATCTTCAGGACCGGCGTACCAGCTGTTTCCGGTTTCGCGCCCATTCCTGATTCCCCTCCCTTTTTCTGTACGAATCCCCCCGGCGATCCCTGGAAAGGAATCGCCGGGGAGCCGGGCGTTCGGGCTGGCGGGATCAGCGGCTGAACAATTTCTTGATGACGTCTTCCGGGAGGCGGGTGCTGCACCAGAAACTGTTGGGGAGATCCGGCCGGAAGAACTTGTCCATATTGTCCTTGGTGATGACGGGAATGGGAAGAAGAGTGGTATTTTTCACATTCTTTCCCTTGAGCACGTCGATGCCGAGTTCCATGGCAGCCGCGCTCATCCAGGTGGGACCGCTGAGGGCGATGGAGTCGAAGGCGGGATTTTTTTCCTTGGCCCTGACCCAAGCTTTGAAGAAACCGTTGCCATCCTCGCCGGTTATGGGGGGAGGATTCAGGCCACGTTCCAGGTAGGCGTCGATGATCGCCTCGGACATGGCCCCGCCCTGCGACCAGACTCCGTCGATAGAGGGATAGGCGGCGAACAGCGATTCGATGGCCCGCTTGGAGGCGGCGTAATCCCAGCCTCCGAATACTGTCTG
>JAITKH010000386.1 GCA_031278535.1 Planctomycetota bacterium
TCGCCAAAGAGCCCCGGGTGAGTTGGGTCGGGCTTTTGCTGCCATGGTTTCTCCCGGAAACGGAAGAAGGTTTCCGCCGCTTGCCGAATCACGGGAATCCGGCTACACTGAGCGAAGCGTAACGCCGTCCCGGCGAATGAAACCGCCGTCTGGACCCCGGCATGGCAAATTTTGCGGCAAGGGGAGCGAATATGAGAATCGACATCACCTATCCGTTGGGAGAAAAGGATTTCAAGGCCCTGGCGGCGCTTGCGCCCCGCGACAAGGCGCTTTCGCAAATCGATCTTTTCGGCCATGTGGGAACGCATCTGGACCTGATGGGCAAGAGCTATCCCGATGATTGTTACGCCACTTCGGGACGTCTGTTCGACGTGCGAAACGTTTCGGGGCGGGATATCGGCATCGGCGATGTTGACTTGCCGGCGGTACGGGAAAGGGAATTCGTCATTTTCCACACCGGCTGCCTGGCCTCTTTCGCGTATGGGTCAAAAGCGTATGTGTTTGCGCCCATACAGCTGTCATGGGGATTGATACACGCCTTGGCGGCGAAAAAAGTCGCCTTGATCGGCGTCGATCTTGCGGGTGTACGGCTGCCCGGAGAGCATCCCAAGGCGGACGAATTCTGCGCCGGACAGGGCGTTTTCATTGTTGAAAACCTGTACAATCTTCAGGCGCTCGCCGATGCCGCCGGGAACGGGACGTTCACTGCGCATACCTATCCCTTGCGGCTGGAAGGCGCCACCGGACTGCCGTGCAGGATAATCGCGGAAGCATGACAAGGCGTACTTTTCAAGTATGCGCGGTTCTCTGATACGCTGTTCGGGCTTGGTCGCGGCGTTGCGCCGGCGGATCCCGCCGCCGGGAACGGACGTCGCAAAGCCGCCGGATTCCCGCATTCGCCGCGCCAGTTTTTCCGCCAGGGGCTCTTTCGCGTTTTCACGCGTTCTCGTCCCAGACGCCGTCGCCTATCGGCAGAACCGTTTTTCCTCCTTTTCGCCGGCTCAACCGCGCGGCGCCGGATTCGCCTGAAGCGGCGACTGGAAAAATTCGATAAGCGGGTATGGCCGTCCCGCTTTCTCCGGACGGCTGTCGGCTGTTGCCGCGGGAACGGCGGATCGTCCCGCGGCCTTCATGAAAATCGCGGATTGCCCGTTGTCGCTGCAAAGGAGAAGACATGTTCTGGGAAAAAATCGCCGCCCGTTTCGGAGTCGGGAAAAATCGACCGGACGAAGGCAATCTCCGTCAGCGCCTGCTCCACATCATCCACCGCGAAGGGGGAATGGAACTCAATGCCCCGACACTGGCAGAATTTGGCGCGGATTTCCGGCAGGTTTGCCGCGAGGCCTATTCCCTGGCCGGGCAGGAATGCCTGCATCTTCTGGCGGAACCGGGAGAGCCGGTCGCTCTCCTCTCAAACGAACAATTCAATCAAATCACCCGTATCCGGGCCTGCTTGCCCGAACTTCGCCGCGCTCAGGCGCCCGCCCGGCAGGAGGAAAAGAAGGAAACCGTCCCGGCGTCCGTGTTCTTTCCCGCGTTTTCTGAAAAGAAAAAAAGCGGCAAGGGGCAGCCTGACGATCTCAACTGGTTTTCACTCGAGGTGGCGATGCCGGACCGGAAGCGGCGCGCCCGGGCCGGCGGGCGCGGGAAACGGCGGGAAGCGCCGGCGGACAGGCGGATTTTGCCGGAACGCCGCCGCGAGCCCTGGGTGGTTCTGGACGCGGCGAGCCTGGAAGCGGAATTTTCAAAGAAAAAATAAATTTTTCTGAAGTATTCCGCATTTTTTGCCGATACCATAACCATAGGAAAATAAACCGGATTCTGATAGACGGAAAACGGTTGCAACGCATCCTCCTCCCACGCCCCTGCCCGGGAATTGTGTCCTTGGCGGGGGATTTTCTTTTGGCAGGCGGATTGCTCCTTCTCTTGTGGTCGCCAATGCCGGCGGCCGGCAGAGAAAGGAAAACCGCCATGTCCGTCGCCGCCGCCGAATCGATTCCATTCTCTTCCCGAATCGAATCGATCTACGCCTCCCTCAAGGTTTCCGGCTCTCTTCTGGAACTGAAGGGAGGAATCTCCTCCGCTTCGGCAACGCCTGACAGCCTGACCATTTCCCAAACCGCCCGGGAAATGACGAACCGCCTCAAGGAACTGGACGTCTTCAGCTGCATCTTCCCGGATGCGGATCCCCGCCGCACAACCAAGACGCTGGAGGAAGTGGAATCCGATTTCCAAGGCGATTTCGCGAGTTTCGCCAGCATGTTCGCCAAGTTGTCTTCAATGATTAGCCTTGATTCCGGCCAAAGTTTCGCCATGGGGCTCGACGGCGTTGGCGGAATGATCGTCGACGGAACGGGGCAGGGGGGAGAAGGGATGGCAACCCGCCTGGAAGGCCTTTTCAATAACAACCAAACCCTGGTGAGCCGCTTCGCCGTCATGGCGGCCCGTGCCGCGCTGGCGGATGCGGCCGATACGGTCGCGGGTTTCCGGAGCGCCTACGAGTCCGATCCCGTGGCCGCCGTCAAGGACAACATAGACGGCTTGAAGGAACGCCTCCTCGGGTTCCGGACGCTGGCCGGAGAGGAAACGGTTCACTATGGTTTCATGCGCGGCTTCGAATTGGAAATCGCCTATTCGGCCGCCAGTCTTGCCTCGTCCGCGGCCGGAACGGCGGAGTGGCCGGTTCCCGAAATGCCCGATTTCGTCGCCGGGGAGTAGATGACAGGCGGCCAATGGTCGATAATCAGGGATGGGGGACGGCGAAACAACGACCGGAAGAAGGGAGGGGCCGATGAGCGCCGCAACGAGAGAAAGCCTGACGCCGGAACTGATCTTCGCCGAGCCGGATTCCGTGGCGTCCGGGAAGCTGGAATTGTTGCAAGTGGACGTGATGGCGGCCAATTGGGAGGCGGCGACGATCATCCCGGAAAACCTCTCCGCCTTTTTCGAACTGGTCTATGGGGCCGACATCGAATATCTCGGCGCGGAGCCGTATCTTTCCTCCGGCGCCGATGCGGCCGAATCTTGCCTGGAGTGGGAAATCGTCTGCCAGGCCCTTTCCGAATCCCGGGGGATCCTGATCGCTTTTCAGAATCTTCTGGCCGACGTCCTGGATGCTTTGGGCGTGGAAGACGCGCGCTTCCTTCGCGTCCAGGCCGATTCCGCCGGCAATCTCCGCCTGGTTTCGGAACATCCCCGCCGCGAAGAAATCGAAACCGTACTGAATAGTCCGGAAAACAACCGGCTTCGCGAGATGTACGCCGCCGCCCTGGCCGGCATGAGCCTTGCCGGCGGGCTGGTGGGAGGCATCTCGGTTCCGCCCGGAGTACTGGACAGAATGCGGATCGGCGCCGGAACGGCGGCCTGACCGGCTCCGCTGAATCGTCCTTCCCCGCCCCGTCAGCTTTTTCCCGTTTCGTAATGGGCGAGATAGCGGGCGAATTTGTCCGCGTATTCGCCGGCCTTTTCAGGCCTGGGCCGGACCTTGGCCAGCCTGTCCCGTCCGAAAGCGCGGATGTCGGGAAGCGCCCCGGCCGCGTGGAGGGCAAGGGCGGCGCCGCCAAGGGTCGAAGCCTGGGCGGCGGGGGAGAGCGAAAGCTCCCTTTGGAATAAGTCGGCGGCCATTTGAGTCCAGGCCGGGGAATTGAGGATGCCGCCGGACATGATGATCTCGCCGGGCTCGCCGGCCAGTCCGATCAGAATCCTGTAACAATGGAAGACGTTGAAGAGAACGCCTTCCAGCACCCCCCTGAACAGCGCCGCCGCCCCGTCGCCCGATCGCAATTCGGCGAATCCGGCCCGGCGGGTGTCGTCCCAGCCCGGACAGCGCTCGCCGAAAAGGAAGGGCAGGAACACCGGGGAACGCGGGGAATCCCCGAGCCCGCGCTCCAGATCCGCGAAGGACCAGCGGTTTTCCAATACCGTTTCCCGCAGCCAGTTGACGCAATTGCAGGCGCCGTTGGTGGCCGCGCCGCAAAGCCAGTCCTCAACCCCGACATAGCACCATGTTCCCGGCGGATCGGAAAGGACGGGCCGATCGGTCGACAGCCTGATGGCGGCCGAAGTGCCTACCGAAAAGGTCATGGAGCCGGTTCGCATGCAGCCGTTGCCGACCTGGTTCAGGGCGCCGTCGGAATGGGGCGGAACCACCGGAATCCCGGCCGGTACCCCCAGAAGGCGGGCCGCCTCTCCGCCAAGCGGCCTGGCGTCCCGGTAGTCTGTCAACGTCCCGAACTGTTCCGGCCGGCAGCCGATCATCTTCATCACGCCTTCGTCGTAAACCCGATCATGGGTGTTCAGGAATCCCATGCCGGAGACGATGCTCCTGGTTTCCAGCCGTTCGCCCGTAAGCCTGTAAAAATTGAAGCCGGCCTGGCTCGCGAACAGGCGGCCGGCGGGATCGAAGGCTTCTTCGCGCATCAAATGGAGAAGGGCATAGGGCTGGTAGGTGATGTTGGGCATGCAGCCGGTGCGCCGGTATATGTCCCTGGCCATATCCTTCCTGGCGCGGTAATCGCGGCAGATGGCGTCCGGGCCGGTGAAGGACCAGAGGCAGGAGCGCTCGGCCGGAATCATGTTCCGATCGCAGGGAACGATTGAATGCCAGACGCCGCCGACCCCGACGGCCTCGATCCGACTCCCGGAGGAGGACGCCAGCGCCTTTTTTCCCGCCCTGGCGGTTGCCTGCCAAACCTGCTCGGCGTCCTGGCGGCCGCCCGAATCGTATTCCTGGGAATAGGGTTCGGTCTCCTCGGCGATCGCCCCTTCGCGGTTGTCGTAAAGCAGCGCCTTGGCGGCGCTGGTACTTGATTCAAGGACGAGCGCCAGCATGGGAGGCCCTTTCCAGAGGAAAATCGCGGATCGGAGTATCATATCCCGAATCGCGGCGGCGGCAAGGTTTTTTGCCGTCGCGCCGGAATTACCCGAATCGGCATATTGACAGGTGCGAGAAAAAATGAATAATAGGGGATAATTTATTATCCATTCGCCATCCTGTTTTGCCGTTGGTTTCGCGCCGCCGTTCAATCCGTTGGATGGCCTCTTTTGGCCGTTTTTTGAAAGGAGTATGGTATGAAGAAACTGTTGGTGGCTCTCCTCCTGGCGGCGCTGGCGACCGGATCCGCCTCGTCGGGAGAAAAGAAGTGGCGCATCGCCCTGTCGAACGACTATGCCGGCAATTCCTGGCGCCAGACCATGATTACGGACTGGCAGAAGGCGGCGGCAACCGCCATCCAGAAAGGAATCGTGGCGGAAGCCCCGATCTTCACTACCAACGAAAGTTCGGCGTCGGAGCAGGCGGCCCAGATTCAGAGCCTCATTCTCGAGGGATATGACGCCATCGTCCTGAATGCCGCCTCCCCGGAGGCGTTGAACACCGTGGTGCAGGAGGCGCTGGACGCCGGAATCGTCGTCGTCTCCTTCGACAACGCCATCACCAATCCCAACGCTTGGCGCCTGATCACCGACTTCGAGTACATGGGCATGCGGCAGGTCGAATATGTGGCCGAGCGCTTCCCGCAGGGCGGCAACCTCCTGGAAATCCGCGGCCTTGCCGGCACCTACGTCAACGACGCCATCCACAAGGGAATCACCGAAACCCTGGCGAAATACCCGCAGTTCAAGGTGGTGGGCGAAGTGTACGGCGACTGGACGTCCTCCATCGCCCAGAAGGCGGTGGCCGGCATCCTGCCCTCGCTCCCCGAGGTCGTTGCCGTCGTCACCCAGGGCGGCGACGGATACGGATCGGCCAAGGCCTTTGAGGTGGCCGGCAAACCCATCCCCCTCGTCCTCATGGGCAACCGGTATGACGAACTGGAACTCTGGAAGGAATTGTACGACAAGGACGGATACGACACCATTTCCCTTTCCATCGCTCCCGGAGCCTCCACCATCGCTTTCTGGGAAGCAGTCGAGGTGTTGAACGGCGTTGACGTACCCAAGGAAATCCGGCTGCTCCCCTATGTAATCGACTCCCACACCAAATTGAACCGCGATCTCAAGACCACGCCCAAGGGCGGTGTGGCCAGCATTGTCTACACCCAGGAATGGGTGCGGCAGATGATCGCCAACGTCAAGGCCGGGAAGCTTCCGCCCCCCGATCCGGAGTGATTCGTCGCATGGCGGATGCTTTCGTCGAAGTACAAGGCATTTCGAAATCGTTCGGCAGTTCCCAGGCGCTTTCGGATGTCAGCCTGACCATCGCCCCGGGCGAATGCCTGGGGCTGGTCGGGCATAACGGCGCCGGCAAGTCCACCCTCATGAATGTCCTGTGCGGCATTTTCCCTCCCACGGCGGGCGGCTTTCTCCTGGACGGCCGGCCGCAGGGCGGGGAATACGACGTCCGGATCGCCAATTCCCTGGGCATCCGGGCGGTGTTCCAGGAACTCAGCCTCTGCCTCAACCTCACCGTGGCGGAAAACATGCGGGTTTTCCATCCTGAATTTCGCGGTTGGGGCTGGCGCAAGCGGGCCGGCGACGCCATCATGACGGTCCTGGACGAGATATTTCCCGGCCACGGAGTTCGGCCGAACCAGCGGGTGGAGTCGCTCACCCTCGGCCAGCGCCAGGAACTGGAAATCGCCAAGGCCTTCGCGTCGGGAAAGGAGTTGCGGCTCCTCGTTCTCGACGAGCCGACGAGCGCGCTCGACTACCACAACTCTCTCCAACTCCTCAACTATATCAACAGGAGAAAGGGAGGCCGGATCAGTTTCGTCTATATTTCGCACATGCTGGACGAAGTCCTGGCCTGCGCCGATCGCATCGTGGTAATGAAGGACGGGCGCATTTCCGGCGAAGTGAAGGGGGCCGGCGCCACTCGCGATCACTTGATTGAATTGATGGGAAGCAAAACCTCCGCCGCCCCCGGCGCTCTTGGCAATGGCAATGCGCGGGATCTCTCCGATCGGCCCCTGGTGATTGCGCCGAAAGGGAAAAGCGAAAGCGGCGCCGGGCGCGTTTCCCTGCGCGAAGGGGAGGTGGTGGGCCTGGCCGGGCTTGCCGGCCACGGGCAGACGGATCTCCTGATCGATCTTTTCGACTGGCGGCGGAATCCCGACTACGACATCGGGGGGCCGCTGACCTTCATCCCCGGGGATCGCCAGCGCGACGGGAATTTCCCCCTCTGGTCCATCGTCAACAACATCACCATCCTCGTCTATCCGAGGGTGAGGCGGTACCGAATCATCGATCTCTCGCTGGAACGGAGCGTCTCCGGGCGCTGGCGCGATTCCATCGGCATCCTTGCCGCTTCCCTCACCGACAACATTTTGAGCCTTTCCGGCGGCAACCAGCAAAAAGTACTGTTCGCCCGCTGCCTCGAGTCGGACGCCAGGGCCATTCTTATGGACGATCCCACCCGGGGGGTCGACGTCGGCACCAAGGAGATCATCTACCGGCTTATCCGCGAGGAGAGCGGGCGCGGCCGGAGCTTTGTCTGGTATACGACCGAGATGGACGAACTCAAGCATTGCGATCGGGTCTATGTTTTCAGGAATGGCGCCATCGTGGCCGACATGCCGGGCGTCGAGGCTACGGAAGAGGCGATCCTGCGATCGTCTTTCTGACAGGTAAGGCGGATAGCGACATGGTTCGATCCCTGGACGCCCGGAGGGGCGGCCTCGCCCGGTACACCGAGAGCCTGGTCCCGGTTGTTTCGCTCCTGGTCGTGCTGATTCCCATCGTCTGGCGCCAGCCGGTGCTGATTTCCCCCAGCCGCTATTACGCCATGCAAACCATGGCCCTGGCCCTGGCGATACCGATTGTCCTGGCGTCCCTCGGCCAGATGCTCGCCATGTCCATCGGGGAAATCGACTTCTCCATGGAAAATCTGGTGAGCCTGGTCACCTGCGTCATGGGCGCGGTGATGAGTAGAAACGTCGCGCTGGGCATCCTCCTGCTGTTGGGCATCCTCGTCGTGTACGCGCTCATCGGCGCCTTCATCCATCTCAAGAAGCTGCCGTCCATCATCATCACCATCGGGATGTCGTTCGTCTGGACAGGCCTGGCCATCACCATCCAGCCGACGCCGGGCGGCAACATTCCGGCGATTGCCTCCGATTTCATGCGGCTGAAGCCCCCCTGGGTGCCGTATCCGATAGTCCTTGCCGCGCTCCTGGCCCTGGCCGGGCACTTCCTCATGTTCAAGACCGGCTTCGGCATCCTCGCCCGCGGCGTAGGGGACAACGTCAAGTCCATCCAGCAGTCCGGCCATTCCGCCATCCGCGTCCGGATAATGGTGTTCGCCCTGGTCGGCCTTTTCGGCATCATGGCCGGCGTTTCCCTGGCCGGCCTCACCAACGCCGCCGACCCCCTCCTCGCCAAGAACTACACGCTTCTTTCCGTCGCGGCGGTGATCCTGGGGGGCGGCGCCTTCGCCGGCGGCAAGGTTTCGGCCGCGGGGACGGTTTTCGGCGCCTTCGCCATGCACTTGGTGGTCCATCTGCTGGTGGTCCTGAAGATATCGACTGACTGGCAGGCCGGGGTCAAGGGATTCATTATCCTGTTCGCCCTCTACATCGGCGGCTTCTTCAAGCGCGCCGGCAAAATCCGGTATATCTAGGCGGAACGCGCATGCCCACCATCAAGACGCTCCTGGCCCGCAAATGGCTCTGGTCCTATCTCGGCGCCGCCGCGGTATTCGCCGTTATCGCCGCCGTGTCCGCGAATTCCTTCGCCACCCTTTCCGCCTCCATCTCCTTCGCCACCTTCTATATCCTGGTGGGCATCGGGCAGATGCTCGTCATCACCACCGGCCCCGGCAACATCGATCTTTCCATCCCAAACACAATCGCCTTCGCGGCTTCCCTCGGGTTCACCCTGATTAACGAGTCCAACGCCAACATTCCTTACGGAGTGGCGGCCGGCATCGCCGGCGGCGGCGCCATCGGCCTTTTCAACTACCTGCTCATCCGCTTCATTCTCATGCCCCCGATGATCGCGACCCTCGCCTCGAGCCTGATCGTGCGCAGCCTTTCGATAATTTATTTCCGGGGCATGCAGATCAAGCCGCCGAGCGGGCTCTCCTGGTTTGTCAGCTACCGGGTGGGCGGCTACGTTCCCCTCGTCTTCCTGCTGGCCCTGGCCGCGGCGGCGGTCATGCAGATCGTCCTCACGCGCGCCGCGTACGGCCGGTACATCCACGCCATCGGCCAGAATATCAAGGCCGCCTGGCTTTGCGGGGTGGACGTCAAGCTGTACAAGATGATCACCTACGTTCTTTCCGGCGTTTTCGCCGGCGTCACCGGCATTCTCCTCGCCTCTTTCACCAGCGGGGCCACCTTGAGCATGGGGGACGAATACATGCTCAATTCCATCGCCGTGGTGGTCATGGGCGGTTCCAGCATCGCCGGCGGCGACTCGAACGTGATCGGCATCGTCGGCTCGTCCGTTCTTCTCTATCTTATCGTCAATCTTCTGAACATCCTCGGCATGGAAGCGGGCCTTCGCTATATCTTCACCGGCGTCGTCATCATCGGAATCATCTTCCTGAGCGGGGAAAAGATGCGCTGGAGATAGGCGGAGGACGTCCGGCTCCGTCGCGACCAGGCCGCACCGCCACGTGATTTTCGCCCAGAGGCGTGAAAAGACCCAATAACTATTGCTCTCGGGTTAACGAAAGAATGCCAAAACATGGGCGGCAGGGTTGTCGCGACAATAAGCGAACAGCAGGCCGGTACGCTTGTCCTGGCCGTCATGATACTGCTGGTGGCGGCCCTGATCGGCGCCAAGATCGCCGCCTTTCTCGGTCTGCCGAAAGTCGCGGGAGAGATCCTGGCCGGCTTGGTGGTAGGGCCAACAGTCCTGGGGCGACTGTTTCCAGGCGTCTATGACCGCGTTTTCCTGGATTTCGCGGGAGAAGGGCAGGCCATCTCGGTATTTTACTGGCTGGGGTTGATTTTCCTCATGTTCACCTCCGGCTGCGAG
Organism: Planctomycetota bacterium; assembly: GCA_031278535.1. GTDB lineage: Bacteria > Planctomycetota > SZUA-567 > SZUA-567 > SZUA-567 > JAJBSZ01. Next base: position 9,922 of record JAITKH010000386.1, read on the forward strand.
GCGGACATGAAAGATGTCCGGAAGGACGGGAAACTTGTCTGTTGGCTGATCTTCGGGGCCACGGCGCCGTCGCTCATCGTCGGATATATCATTTCTGATCGCTATTTCGCGGAACACTACCTGGGTTCGGCCGAAAGCGTACCGGTCTTCAACGTTACCTTCGCCCTGGCCGTCGCGGTCACTTCGATTCCCGTCATTTCCAAGATATTCCTGGATCTGGGATTGCTGCAACATCGATTCGCCAGAATCATCCTTGCCGCCGCCACCATCCAGGATTTATTTCTATGGGCGGTATTTTCGGCGGCCGGGAGTTTCCTGGCGAACCGGGGATTCGGCGCGACGCATCTTTTCCTTCACGTCGCGGCCACTTTCGCCATGTTCGCCTTCGCCATGCTGGCGGCCCCGATCCTCGGCCGGATCGGGGCTTTCGAGAAATTGACCATCTTCTCCTACGATTCCGTTTATTTCATTCTATGCTTCCTGTGCATCCAATTGGGATCGCTTTTCGGCGTCAACATGATGTACACGGCGTTTGTGGCCGGTCTCATCTTCAAAAACATCGCTACGCCGGCGGCCAGGCAGGCTCAGGCCAAGGTCAGGGACATGTGCCTGGCCTTTTTCACTCCGGTTTATTTCGCCACCGTGGGGGTGCGCATTCACGTAACCGGCGACTTCCGGATGGGGCTCTTTCTGGCTTTCCTCCTCGTCGCCTCCGCCATCGAACTGGCCGGATGCGTCGCCGCCATGCGCGCCATGCGGATGAGTTGGCTGACCAGCCTCAATTTCGGGATCGCCATGAACGCCCGGGGGGGGCCTGGCATCGTTCTGGCAATGGTTTCCTATGACATGGGCATTGTCAGCTACGAGTTCTTCTGCGTTCTGGTGTTCACCACCCTCATAAGCAGCGCCGCGGCGGGATGGTGGATTGATTACATAAACGGCAAAGGGAAATTGCTGCCGCCGTGACGCCTGTTTCGAACCGGATTTCCAATTCGTTACGTATTCGGTGGTGTGACCAGGCGAACAATTCGTTCAACACCTCTTCCACCGCCTGCCGCACCTTCCCAGAAAGATGCGCCTCCGCCTTCCCCGCATCGAATGTCGGAATCCCCTTCATGCCACTTTCCTTTGATTCTGTCTAGTGCTGTGTACAGTCTCAATCCTTACAAATTCTGAAGTCCGTTTGTTCCGGGATTGGCCTCTGATGCCGGAGGGGAATTCACTGCCCCGGAGGCAGAAACCGGATGAACCGGGGGCGCTCCCCGTACAGTCTCAATCAAAGATTGAGACTGTACGGAACACTAGACGGAATCAAAGGAAAATGGCATGGGCCAGGTCGTTTTGACCATA
>JAITKH010000331.1 GCA_031278535.1 Planctomycetota bacterium
TGGTCTTGCCGCCGCCGGAGTTGCCGACGAACGCCACCGACTGGCCGATCGGTATTTCCAAATCCACGCCCCGGATAACCGGCTTCCCCGGCAGGTAGGAGAATTTCACCCCGGCGTAGCGGATTCCCCGATCCACTCTCTCAAGCCGGATCGCCCCGGGTTTGTCGATAATGCCAGGCTGTCGGTTTAGGACGTTCAGGATGCGTCCAATGGCCTGGAAGGAGAATTGGATGGCGGTATAGTTTCCGCCGATTCCCTTCATCGGAGTGTAAAGCATGAGCAGGGTGGCGAGGAAGGAGACGAAAGCGCCGGGGGTGATGAGTTCCCGGGAAATCATGTAGCCCTGGAGCCAGACGGTGGCGGCGATGCCGACGGCCAGGGCCGCGTGCATGCCCATTGACATGAAGCCGACCCGCTGGGCGATTTTGATGCCAAGGCGAAAGGTTTCGTCCAGCGTCTTCCGGATGCGCACGTTCATGAAATCGTACAGATTGTAGGAAGCGACGGTGCGGTTGCCGCCGAAGACTTCGTTGTAGCGGGTGGTGATGGCGCTGACGGCCACTACCGACTGCGACATGATCGTTTTTATCTTTGCCTTGATCCGAATCATGGGGATGAACGCCAGAAAGAGGGCCGTCACCGCCACGATGGCCAGTATCCACGAGTTCCAGAACAGTACCGCGATAAGGGCGATCGACATGAAGAAGCGGTTGACGAAGGTATTGACGTTTCCGATGAGTCCGCTGCTGGCGGTGTCGGCGTCGTTGCAATAGCGCAACAACGCGTCCCCCGAGGTCATGCGGTCGAAAGTGGCGGCGTCGTTGCGCATCAGCTTGTCGAACAGGGCGAGCTTGATGTTCAAGGCGATTTTCTGCCCCGCCCAGGTGGTGAGGTAGCCGGAGGCGTATTTGAAAAAGCTTTGGGTCACAGTGAAGATGATGATAAGCAGAGGATAATAGGTCAGGTCGGGGGGGGAGCCGCTTCCGCCGGAAAGCATGACCATGTCGGTGAAGGGTTTCAGAATGGCCGCAATCATCGCTTCCATGGTTCCCACCGGGATGGACAGGAGCATGGAAAGGATGGATCTCCAGACAAAAGGGCGGACGAATTTATAGAAGTTGCGGAAGTTGGTCACGTCCTCCCGCTTCAGGAAAAAACGTTTCATGGCCAGGCTTCGCCCCCCTTCAGATGTTTCGCCTTGTCCACCAGGCGGATGAAGCCGCGGATGTCGCGCATCCCCAGGGACGAAAGCAGCGCGTTGTCGAGGAGACGGGCTAGGCTCAGACCGGACAGGGCAGCGCACAACCGTTCCAAGGTTTCCCCGTCACCGGAATCGTATATTCTGCAGATGTCGGCGATGTTCGGATCCGTCCCCAGCCGCTCGAGCGAGAAGGCGAGAAGAAATATGTCCCGAAGCTGGAAAGCCGCGAAAGCGTTGTCCGGGATGTCGTCTTCGAAGTCGATGAGATGGACGCGTCCGTTGAGCCAGGTGAAATTGCGGATCTGGGCGCCGCCGTGGGCGACGCCCAGGTTATGCAGCCGCTTCAGGGCGCCAATCGCTTTCGGGAGCAGGCGTTTCGCCTTTTCCGGTTTCCGGGAGACGAGGGCGTCGAGGCCAGGTCCCGCGTCGGACATGACGAAATAGCTGTCGCTCCGGTGAAGCACGCGGGGAACATCCACGCCCCGTCCGGCCAGCCATTCCAGCCGGTCGGCCTCGAAGACGGCGCTGTTTCTTCCCGGACCCGGCGGCGGGGTGGTGAGAGGATTCCCGGTCAAGCCGTGGATGACGGCCTGGGCGAGCCAGCCCAGCGGATTCTTGCGATTCCGGCGTTTTTTGACATACACCGTTTCCTTGCCCACACGGTGACGGAAAACGTCGGGGCCGGCTTCAAGAAAGCGCCGGTCTATCGAATACCTCACCGCGCCGCTTTCATGGCAACGATCATGTTTCGCACCGCCGTCTCGGCTTTGATCCAGTCGCTCTCCTCCAGGCAGGACTTGGGAACGAGGCCGCCGCCGAGTCCCACGCCCAGATAGCCGGCCCGGATGAACTCCGGCGCGTTCGTCGGCGTCACCCCGCCGATTGCCACGTATTCGCTTTGATCGAGCGGGCCCTTAAGGCTCCTGACGTAACTCATCGGCATGTCGCCGGCCGGGAATAGCTTCATGGTGGAGAAGCCCCGGGAGAGGCAGAGGCAGGCCTCGGTGGGCGTGAGGACGCCGGGAAGAAAGGGCGTCCCGCTTTTCCGGCACCAATCGAGCATTTCGACAGGGCAGGAAGGGGCGAGCATGAAGGAGGCGCCCGCGTCCCGGGCGGCCAGGGCCATGTCTTCCGAGAGCACGGTACCGGCTCCGACATCGGCCGAATCGCCGAAATGCCTCCTGATCATGCCGATTTGTTCCAGCCCATTCGCCGAATTCATGGCCACCTCGAAAAGCCGGATTCCGCCGGCGAAAATCGCCTGGGCATAGGGAACGGTCTTCTCCAAGGGAATATTTCGTAAAATCGCCAACGCCGGACTTTGCCGGAATTTTTCGCGCCAGTCCATGTCTTCTCCAGTGTTAACTCTGTAACACATTTTCTTTCAACGGTTTATTTCAACATCTCCCTCCATCCGCGACCGCATCTGGGTCCGCGAGGGATATCCCTCGATGTCGCCGGTGGTCTGGGTTGCCAAGGCGCCGGCCACGGCTCCCATGCGGCCGCTTTCGACAACGTCCCTGCCTTCAAGGAAACCGGCAAGGAATCCGGCGTCGAAGGCATCGCCCGCTCCGATGGGTTCCACCGGATGGCAGGGCACGGGAGGAATATGCACCGTCTTTCCCGATTTCCTGTCCGCCACCCATGCTCCGTTGGCCCCGTCCTTGACGGCGGCGCGTTCGGCCGCGCCGTTTTTGAAGAGGCGGCGGAAGAGGATGGCCGGCTTTTCGGTTCCGAACAGGAGCTTCGCCTCCTCGACGCCGAGCATGACAAGGTGCGATCTGAGCGCCAGGTCGGCCAGAAGGGGACCATAGTCGCATTTTCCCCATAGCTTCAGCCTGACGTTCGCGTCAAAGCTGATTTTGACCTTCCTGCGTTCGGCGATTTCCATCGCCGCCGCCGTCGCGTCGGCGCAGGATTGACTCAAGATCGGCGTGATGCCGGTGATATGAAGCATCACCGCGTCCGCCACCGCCTTTTCCGGCACGTCATCGGGGGCCAGATGGCTGGCGGCGGAGTTTTCCCGGTAATAATGGACCCTGGTTTCGCCGGCTGTCCGTTCCTTGAACATCAGTCCGGTGCGGTGTGCCGGATCGAAAATTGCCAGCGAGGTGTCCACCCCCTCCCCACGTATGGAGTTGGCGACAAAATGGCCGAACTCGTCGTCGCCCAGCCGGCTCAGCCATGCCGCCCTCCGGCCGAGCTTTGCCAAGCCGATTGCCAGGTTGCTCTCGGCCCCGGCGACGCGGGGCCGAAACCCCCGCGCATAGCGTAACGGTCCGGAATCCTCCGGTATCAGGCAATACATGGTTTCGCCTATCGCGATAACTTCGGGAACATTTCCGCCGCCCATCCCCGCCTCCTCTTCGGCTGTCCGCGGGCGCCTTCAATCCGGAAGGGCCGCGAAAGCGTCGATCAGCCCGCCGACGGTAAGGATTTCGGGCATCACCAGTCCTTTTCCGCCGCCGGGCGCATACAATACATTTACCGGCACCGCCGCCCTGTTGAACTCCCGACGCAAGGTATCGGCGATGCGTTCGTCGTAGCTGGTCCAATCGGCCTTGAGCAGCGCCACCCCCTTCTCCAGCGCCAGGGAGACCAGTTCGCGATCCAGCCATACCCGCTTGTTTATCTGGCATGTTGCGCACCACCTAGCCGTGAAGTCCACGTACACCGGCCGCCCCTCGCTCCGCAGGCGGCTGACCTCCTCGGGCGACCACTTCCGCCATTCGAGATCCTTTTCCATGCGCGGCAGGCTCAGCCATATTCCCGCCGCCAAGGTCAGGATGGCGGCGATCCGGAACGTCCGGAAGAAACGGGGCGAAGCGCTCCGGGCGAGTTGGGCCCGGCCATACACCCAGCAAGCGAAGGCGGAAAGGACAAGCCCTAGGAGCAGGGCAAGGAAATGCCATTCCTCCAGCATCGCCTCTAAAGTCCAGGCGAGATAGGCCGCGGCGGCAAAAAGGGGAAAGCTCATGGCTTGCCGGAAGGTTTCCATCCAGAGGCCGGGTTTGGGCAGGCGTTTGAGCAGCCGGGGAAACGCCGCCAGGGCTACATAGGGGAAGGCAAACCCCAAGCCCATCATGGTGAAGGCGAGGAAGGCGAAAGGAATGGGCGCCGAAAGGGCATAGGCCAGGGCGGCTCCGAGGAATGGCGCGGAACAGGGGGTTGAGGCGAGGGTGGCGAGAAGGCCGGTGAGAAAAGAGCGGCCAACGCCTTCATGTCCGGCCAGCATCCCCCCGGTCGCGACGGCGGCGCCGAATTCGAAGGCGCCGGCCATGTTCATCGACAGGACGACGAACAGATGACACAGAATGAAGAGCAGCCATTCCGATTGCAATTGCGCTCCCCAGCCGCGACCCATGCCGATCACAACGGCGGCCAGAACCCAAAAGCAGAGAAGTACCCCGGCGGCATAGGCGGCGCCGTGTGCCAGGATCAACCGCCGGTCGCTGTGCGCCTGGCGAGCGAAACTCATGATTTTTAGGCCGATGACCGGGAAGACGCAGGGCATGATGTTCAATATCAGGCCGCCGAAAAATGCGAAAGCGATGATGACCAGAAAATCGGCGGTGCTTGTTGCCGGCGGTTTCGGCACAGCGGCCGTTTCCTCCGGCAGGGGAAGGGTGATGCCGGCGGCATGCGCGCCACGGGTATCGGCAAGTCGTAGTACGCCGCTTAAAACCGGGCTTCCCGGCGGAGGTTTCACCGCCTTGGGCAGACGCAGTGTCCAGGCGCCGTCCCGGTTTTCCAACTGTTGCGGTTTCTGACTGTCGATCCAAAATCCCGCCGCGCCATCTTCGAAAAAATGTACTCCTGCCGGTTCTCCGATGTCGGTTCCGGCGGGGATGAGCATAAGCAGCCACTCATCCCCATTGGAGGACGCCTCGAAACGCCAATCGGCGATCGGTTCCGGCTGTTTCGCCAACGCCATGGCCAATTTCGGCGATGGTTCCGGCATTGTGGCGCCGGGCGGAAGCACCTGTACCCGGGTTTTCAGGGGAAGCTTGATCGGGATGCAGGTTTTGGCAGTGCACACCTGGGTGTCAAGAATTCCTGTGATGGCCAACCTGGTTCCGGCCGGGATATTTTCCGGAGGGATCACGGTATAAATCAGGTACGTTGTTCCCTTGATGACGTGGGAGACGATTCCGGAATTGACGCTCAACTCTGGAGCGGGCCATACGGGAGGGGAGGCGGCAAATCCTTCCGGGAGCCTCCAGTCCATTCTGGCGGGCAATCCCGGACCGCCTGGATTGATCCAGTAGCTGTAGACGCCATGTCGATGTTCCAACGCAAGAACCAGCCGGAAGGGTTTGCCGGGGACAATTTCCGCCGTCTCCGGGAGGAGCGATGCCTTCAACAGCGGCGATTCCCGACGGGAGGCCGGGACGGGAGGCCGGGAACCGTCGCCGCCAAAATCGAGGTTGTCCAGGCCGAAATCTCCCGCCTGGGCAATGGCTAGCCCCAAGGACAGGAGCGGGATAAGAATAGCGAATCTCTTCAAGGCGATTCCTTGACAAAAAACCGGTCTGAAAGAACGCTTTCAGCCGCCGGAAAAAGCTTGAAACGGTACGGCGCCATTATATCTTCGAAAAGGCCGCAATTCCATGAAAAAGCGAATGATTATTGGCGCAGCGCCACCAGAGCGATCTTCTCCTGGGTTTCCCGGGGAAGCCGGAGGTAGACGCCAAGGGCTTGCTGCGAGTTCATGTGGAGCATATGGACAAGCTGCTCGCCGGGACTGATTTTTTCATCGGCGAAACTCTTTGTCACCGCCGCCGGAGGGACGCCGGCATAGCGGTTCTCCAGGAGGGGGAGGATGCGCTCCCTTTCCGCCTGGTCCATTTCCCCCAGCACTTCCGCCGAGAAATCCGCCTTCAGATGTTCCCGAACAATCCTGGCCGCCTCCGGGGGACCGCCAAGAGAGGGATCCCGGACCACGCTAGTAAGGAAGAGGGCGATGTCACCGGCGTCCATTTCGGAAAGGGTTTTCCTGAGCTTGGCGGTGGCGGCGTCTCCTTCCACAATGGCCTTTTTCTTTTTTTCGTCGTCCAACGCGCCGGCAAGCGCTTCGACTTGGCGTTTCTGGGCTTCGATTTCCGAGCGCAGCCGGTCGATCGTCCCCTTCTGGTCGGCAAGGAACCGGTTCATTGTCTCTGCCTCGTCCCGAAGTGCCGTTCGCGCTTCATCCGCCCGGAGAGCGGGCGGTTCGCGGGAAATGGGCAGGCCGCGGTTCGCTTCCAATTCCGCCCGCGCCTTTTCCTTATCCCTGGCGAAAGCCCGGAACTCTTCATAATCCCTGTTGGGAATCATAATACGGTTGGCGCCGCCGATAACCCGCATAATGCCGTGGAGATCGCCGGGCTGGAGCCTGCCGCGAAACAATTGCACTCCGATCATTCCTCCCAGGCTGATTACGCTTAGACCCAGGATGCTCAGAAGCATATAAAACGCTGTAGGAATGACGCGCATAATCCCTCCCTCCCTGAATCAGGATCCGGTTGTCCTGTCTCCGGCGGGGAGAGGCGTTTGATTCGTCTCCTCCCGCAGGCGCCGACTTCTGCTTTGTATCGACATTTCGTCCAGAAGCGCCTGTTCCTGCCTTGACTGATCGCGCTGGAATTCTTCGCAACGGCGTTCTTTCAAAGATTCCATCACTTTCTTGTCGCGGCTGGCCGCAATCAAGGTCTGGCGGATCTTTTCCGCCTCGATCTCCAGTTCCCGGCAACGCTTGGCGCTTTCGGTGGCCGAGCGGGCCAGATTGTCCGCCATTCGATAGGAAGCCATTATGGATTGAAAGGGGGCCTGCTCCTGGAAAGCATTGACGATTTCGTCCTGGATATCGCCGCGCTCCCGGAGAATGTCCTCCCCCCGCCGGCGTTCCTCCTCCACCCGGCGGCTGGCCTCGGCAAACTCCCGCTGGCGCCGATCCTTGATAATGCCCCGGTAGCGGAGCACCGCCTCCAGGTTGAACCTGAATCTTCTGGCCATATCGGCAAACCCTCTCCGCATACAATTTTAATCGTACGGATTTCTTGGCGACTTTGCAACAAGGTATTTTCCGGCATGGTCGCTGCGGGCTATGGAAGCGAGGCGCAACAATCCCCGGGGAAAACGCGTCTCGATTTTCAATAAAACCCCTCTGTTTGAGGAAAACAGTGCCTGGAGACGCAACCGGAGAGTTTTACGCTTCTCCCCCATCCTGCGGTGAAACGGGATTATTTGGATGCGGAAGCCCCGCAGCAATTCCGCAAAACGATCAATCGCGCTTGACGCCTGTCAACCCGGTCGATATACTATCTGCGGCATCGGCATATGTCGTTTTCGGGAACAAGCGGGATTATATACTGCCATCGGCTTGAAATTGCGATTTTCGGCCAAGGGAAGGGATTGTTTTCGCAATTCCACCCCGCGATGGGTATATCTCTGGATCGTATGCCTGGCCGAGGATAGAGCCCCTTCTAAAAATGTTTCTATCCAGGAGTTTTCTGAAAGGATTGCCATGAAAAACGTATTCGCCAATATGAAGAAGCATAGCGTATTTACGTGGGAAAACCTTGGTGACATCAAAACCGGACGCGGCGAATTGGGGGAACAGATGCCGGTCCTGATCTACCGTCTGATGCAATACACCATGCTTGACGTTCTCAGCAAGGATTTCGGAAACGAGAAGGCGAACACGTATTTTCGCGCCGCCGGATTCCTGGCCGGCACCGAATTCGCCAAAAATTGCCTGGATCTGAAAGCCGATTTCGATTCGTTCATAGCCATGCTGCAGAAGTCTCTGGCGGAACTAAAGGTCGGCATACTCCGCATGGAAGCCTTTGACAAGAATACGGGCAGCATGGTGCTCACCGTTGGCGAGGATTTGGATTGCAGCGGCCTTCCCATCACCAACGAAAACGTGTGTACCTATGACGAAGGTTTCATCGCCGGCATTCTTCAGGCCTATACCGGCAAGGAATACGATGTACGGGAGGTCGACTGCTGGGCCAACGGTGATCGAGTGTGTCGTTTCCGTGGCGAAGTGGTTGCGCAATAACGAAAACCAGCCGGATCTGCCGGGAAGGCCAGGGATTATGATTTCCGAGGCTTCGCCGAGCAAGAAGACATCCGCGATCGACGATGTCGTTGTTGCCGATGCTGTGAATCTGCTGTTCCAGTATCTCGGAAATCTGCTCTACAATCCAGAATCGGCAACCCTTAACGTTGAGGAACTGCCGGAGGTTTTCCGGGAACTGGGCAGCGGGCTGGAATTTTTTGCTCATACGCTGATCGAACTCAGGAAATTCGCCGCCGAACTGGGCAAGGGCAATCTAAGCGTCAAGCCGCCTTCGGCCGAGAACGAATTGAGTTCGCCCCTGAAAAGTCTTCACGCCAGCCTGAGGCATCTCACTTGGCAGTCGCAGCAGGTCGCAAAGGGCGACTATAAGCAAAAAGTCGACTTCATGGGGGAATTCGCCGACGCGTTCAATACCATGACGTACCAGCTGGACGAACGGCGCGAGGCCCTTCTCAACGAAATCGCCCTCAGCAGGCGGAAGACTCTCGCCCTGGAACAGAATATTGTCCTTTTCAAAGCCATCACCGAACGCATTTCCCAATGGATTATGGTATTGGATCGCGCCGGTGGCGTCCCTCTCTTCGTCAATAATTCCGCCAGGGGCATGATGGAAAACTCTCCAGGTTTAGCGGAAAAGCTGAGCAATTGGCTGCAGGAACGCATGACCGGCGCCGCAGGTGGGGATGAATCCAGGGACACGGAATATATCGAGTTCGAAATCGAAGGCGCCATCTGGTACCTTTCGGTTGTGCGTTATCCCCTGTCCTGGCTCAATCACGACGCAATGGTGTTCATGATAGCCGATATGAGCGAAGAGCATAAATATATCCAGGAATTGGAATCGGTGGCCTACCAGGATGCGTTGACGCATGTCAACAGCCGCCATTACGGCATGCGCACTCTCCACACTTGGGT
>JAITKH010000404.1 GCA_031278535.1 Planctomycetota bacterium
GGGAGATGGAAATTGGTCACCAGCCCGTCAACCAGGGCGAAACGATGGCCGGGACGGATGAAGATATCGGTCCAGCCCGACAATTCCCCGCCGGCCGCCGCCGTCTCCAGGGCCCTGACCGTCGTGGTTCCCACCGCCACCACCCGGCCTCCCCTCTTCCGGGTCTGGAGAACTTCGCGCCACGACGCCGGCGATATCTCGAACCACTCGGGGTCCATCCTGTGGCTGTCCAGTTTCACCGCCTTGATCGGCCGGAAAGTGCCGGGGCCGACATGCAGCGTCAATCCGGCGATCTGGACGCCCCGTTCCCGCAGCCGCCCGTCCACCTCCGGCGTGAAATGCAATCCGGCCGTCGGAGCCGCCACCGCGCCCGGCCGCGCGGCATAGACGGTCTGGTAGCGGACTGTGTCCTCCGGCGTCGGGACGCCGCCAGGCCTGGCGATATAGGGCGGCAACGGCACCTGCCCCAGCCTTTCCAGAATTTCCATGAAGGCGGGGCCAACGAGAGGGAACTCCAGCCTTGCCATGCCCCGATCATCCAACCCGAGGGCGCGGCCGATCAATTCGCCGTCGCCGAAGGCGAATTCCCGGCCCGGCTTGAAACGGTTGGCCGGCCGGGCCAGGCAAAGCCAGATTTCCCTCTCCGCCAAATCTTCCCGGCGCACCAGGAGAACTTCCGCGGTCCCGCCTCCCCGCCGGCGCCCCCGGAGCCTGGCCGGAAATACACGCACGTCGTTGCGGACCAGGATATCCCCTGGCGCCAGCAATTCCGGCAATTCGGAAAAAATCCGATCTTCCGCCGTCCCGTCCGGAAGGAGATGCATAAGGCGCGCGGCATCGCGCCGTTCGGCCGGCTTCTGGGCGACAAGCTCCGGCGGCAGGCTGAAGGCATACCGCGAGGCGAGGCCGTCCGCGGGATCGGCCGTTCCGATCGGATCCATGCCGCCGGGCGGAATAGCGACCGGCGCGATCAAGCCTCGCCCCGGCCGGGGTCGGAATAGACCGGTCCCTTGAACTCGCCGGCGACGCCGCCTTCGCCGGGCCGGGCCGGATCGGAAGCGCCGCTCACGAAATCCTTCGCCTCCACCCGAACATCGACGGTAATTCCGGAGGGGATGAGCTTGTCGATGGCCGATCGTGTCATGAGCCTGATGACGTCCATGCGGGCAATGACGTTTTCCTGACGCTGGAGCCGCAGTTCCACCTCGCAGAGCATAGGCCGCCCCTCACCCCGGGGAGTGAGCGTCACTTTCGGATCCACGATGTCCGCTTCGGCCTTGAGATCTCGCGTCAGAAGCATTTCCAAGGCCGTAACCGACAATTCGGTCATGCCCTGTATCGTCGAAACCCGGAGATTCCGGCGCAGTCCCCCGATCCGCCATTCATGGAACAGGGCCTGGATGTTCCCTCCCGCCAGAAACAGGCCGACGAGAAGCGTCGGGAACCAGGCGCCGGACGACAAGAGCCAGTCCGGCACCGCCAGCAGGCTTTCGGAACCGAACGCCGCCAGGAGCGTCAGGTACATTCCGGTCAGGAGCGACGCCGTCACATTGGCGAAATCCAGGATCTTGCGCATAGCCTTTCCTCCCCGGGTCAACCGTAAAGCCTGTCCACGAAATTAATGTCGTAGTCGGAATGGACGAAGGCGTTGTTTTTCAGCATCGACAGATGAAAGGGGATGGTCGTCCTGATCCCCTCCAGGATGAATTCCTTCAGCGCGTGCCGGGATTTTTCCAGGCATTCGGCCCGGTTGCCGGCGTGCACGATCAGCTTCGCCAGGAGCGAATCGTAATGGGGCGTCACCCGGTACCCGGAGTAGACGAAGGAGTCGGTCCGGACGCCCGGCCCCTCCGGCGGCACGAAAAGGCTGATCCGGCCGGGGCAGGGGGCGAAGCGGTTGTCCGGATCCTCGGCGTTGATGCGGAATTCCATGGCATGGCCGGCGCGGCGGATGTCGCGCTGCCGCCAGCGAAGTGGTTCCCCGGAGGCGATCCGGATCTGCTCCTCAATCAGATCCAGCCCCGTCGCCATTTCGGTCACCGGATGCTCCACCTGGATGCGGGTATTCATCTCCATGAAATAGTATTTTCCGTCCTCAACCAGGAATTCGACCGTGCCGGCATTGGTGTAGCCGGCCGCCCGGCAGAGCTTGACGGCGGCGGCGCACATGCCGCGGCGGGTACGGGAGTCGATGGCCGGCGACGGCGACTCTTCGATCAGCTTCTGATGCCGGCGCTGGATGGTGCAGTCGCGCTCGCCCAGATGGACGCTTCCGCCGTGTTCGTCGCACAACGCCTGGATTTCGACATGGCGGGGCCGGGTCAGGAATTTTTCGATATACAGGGAGCCGTCGCCGAAATTGGCTTCCGCCTCCGCCCGCGCCGACGACAGGGCGACGCGGAGGGCGTCGTCGTTATGGGCCACCCGGATGCCCCGTCCGCCGCCGCCGGCCGAGGCTTTCACCATGACCGGATAGTCGATCCGGCGGGCGGCCTTGAGCGCCGCGTCGTCGTCGGAAACCGGGCCGTCGGAACCGGGAAGAACGGGAATGCCGGAGGCCCGGGCAAGCTCGCGGGCCCTGGCCTTGTCCGACAGTTTTGCCATGGCCGCAGCCGAGGGGCCGATGAAGGCGATGTCCAGGCTCCGGCAGATGTCGGCGAAATGCCCGTTTTCGGAAAGGAAGCCGTAGCCGGGATGGATGGCGTCCACGTCCGAGATCTCCGCCGCCGAGACAATGGCGGGGATATGGAGATAGGACCGGGACGGGACGGCCGGACCGATGCAGATGGCGACGTTCGCCATCTTCACGTGCAAGGAATCGCGATCCGCCTCGGAATGGATCGCCACCGTTTCCACGCCGAGCTTGCGACAGGCGCGGATAATCCGGCAGGCGATTTCGCCCCGGTTGGCGACGAGAACGCGCTTGAACATATGCCGTTTTCACTCCGGAATTCGAACCGTTCAGCCGCGCCTGACGATAAAAAGCGGCTGGCCGTATTCGACCGGTTCGCCGCTCTCCACCAGGACCCGCTTGATGTTGCCGTCCAGCCCGGCCTTGATCTCGTTCATGATCTTCATGGCCTCGATAATGCAGACGACGGAGTCTTTCCGTATCCGGTCCCCCTCGCTCACGTAAGGCGGGGCGTCGGGGGACGGCCCCCGGTAAAAAGTGCCGACGATGGGGCTCGGTATCGGCTCGAGCCCGGCCTCGCCGTCCGTCCGGGCCCCGGTTTCCGGCTTCGGCGCGGCCGGGACGGCGACCGGAGGAACCGCCGGCGCCGAAACCACGCCGGCGCCGGGCTTTCGGATGGCGACGCTGAAGTCGCCTTCGGTCAGCTTCAGCCCGATCACGTCGTTTTCCCGCATCAAATCAAGCAATGCCTTGATTTTTTCGATGCTGTCGCTCATGGGAGATGCCTCGGAATCAATGAACAGCGTACATGAACAAAACCTCCGGCCTTCCGCCAGCCCGGAAGCCGGAACAAGGACGGCGGAAACCGCGATCGCCGTGCCGCAGTGCCGCCATTATACCCGCATTTCCCGTAAATACAAGCGGATTCAGAAAACCAGGCTGTCAACCCCGCGCGGCAGGGAGGAAAGCGTCCGGGAACCGTCCGCCGTCACCAGGACCATGTCCTCGACCCGGATGCCCCCGGCGCCGGGCAGGTAAATTCCCGGCTCCACCGTGACAATGTTGCCGGGCGCCAGGGCATGGGGCGAACGCGATCCCAGCCTCGGCTCCTCGTGTATGGCCAGGCCGACGCCGTGGCCGAGAGTGTGGGAGAAGAATCCGCCCAGGCCGACGGAATCGAGGAAGCGCCGCGCCTCGGCGTCGACCGCGCGGCAGGAAACGCCGGCGCGAATGGCGTCGCGGCCGATCTGGTTGGCGGCGCATACCGCCTGGTAGCGCTTCAGCCAGGTTCCGGGAATCCCCCCGCACCAGAGGGTACGGGTCAAGTCCGAATGGTAGCGGTTCACCCGGGCGCCGAAATCGACGAGAAGCGCCTTGCCCGGCCGGATTCGACGCCTGCCGGCGTGGGCGTGGGGAAGGCTGGTGTTCGCCCCGGCGGCGGCGATGGTCTCGAAGGCGACGTCGTCGGCTCCGCGCCGGCGCATTTCCCACTCGAGATCCTGCTTGACCTCGATTTCGGTCATCCCGGCCCGCCAGCGCCCCCTGGCGGCCAGGAAGGCGGCCTCGGCGCAGGCAAGCGCCTTCTCGACGGCGCGTATTTCCCCGGCGTCCTTGACCGCCCGCTGATCGGAAATCTCCGGGCCCAGGCTCCTCCAGGCCCGGATCGGCGCGGCCCGCCTCCGCATGGCGTAGAAAACAGCCGTCCGGAGGCTGTCCGGGGTTATGCCCGCCTTCTGGGCGCCGATGTGGCACAGTATTTTTCCCGCCTCGGTGGCCGCGCTGTCGCGCCAGATGATCGTTTCGACGCCGGGAGCGCTTTTCTCCGCCTCCTCGCGGAAACGGGGATCGGTGATCAGCCGGGAATGCCGCCGCGTTGCGGAAAACAGCGCCAGCGCGTCGGAACCGGTGTAGCCGGTATAATAATAGATGTCGTCCCGATCATCGAGGATGGCGGCGTCCAGCCCCAGGCGATCCAGGGTTTGAAACAGCGCCGCCCGCCGGCGGGAGAAGGGACTTTCTTTCATGGCCGCGTCCTTATGGTCACTTTCAGCTGGCCGGTCCTGGCCGCCGCGTCCAACACCTCCACCACCCGGCCATGGCTGGCCGATTTGTCGCCGTTCACCACGAGAATGATGTCCGTGCCGCCGGGATCGCCGGCGGCGGCACGGGCCTCGCGCAGGCGGCGTTCCAGGTTTTCCGGCGCCACTTCCTCCTTTTCCAGGTAGACGGCGCCATCGGCGGTGACGGTGATATTGAGCGCCTCGACCCGCTGCCTGGACTCGCCGGCCCCGGCCCTGGGAAGATCCACCGGAATCCCGGTCTCGGGCTCGAACCTGGCGGCGATCATGATGAAGACGACCAGGAGAAACATGCAGTCGATAAGGGGCGTGAGGTTGACGATTTGCGGGTTTGTCCGCCGCCCGGGAACGAATTTCATTTTCCCTCCCCTTCCGCCGCCTCCCCGCCATTCGTTCCCTCCGGCGCGGCCGGCGCCGCCCGGACGCGCCGGATGCGGGCCATCAGGTGAATGGCGTATTCCTCCATCAGGAGGACCAGGCCTTCCACCCGGCGGTTGAAATAGACGAACGCGACATAGGCGGGAATGGCGACCGCGAGGCCGGCTATGGTGGTGATCAGCGCCTCGCCGATGCCGCCGGTGAGGACCGATATGTCCTTCACGCCTTCATCCCGGATGCTCATCATCATGCCGAACATGCCGAGAACCGTGCCGAGCAGTCCAAGCAGGGTCGAGATCCCGGATACCACTTCCAGGGCCAGGGTTCCGCGCGACAAATCGTACAATGCCCGCCG
>JAITKH010000339.1 GCA_031278535.1 Planctomycetota bacterium
GATGGTCGAGGGCAGGGCGTTGGGAACCCTGACGATGGCCGGAAGCGAGCGGCAGTCGGCGGCGCGCAGCAGATCGAGCGCCAGTTCCGGCCCCCCCGGTCCGTGCTCGCAATCGATAAGCACGAAATCGAAGCCGGCCAGGCCGAACATTTCCACCACATTGGCGTCGTCAAGTTCGGCAAAGGGCCCGTACAGCGTTTCCCCCGCCTTGAACCGGCGGCTGAGCACATCCGTCACCATTTTGATCTCCCTGAAAATGCCCCGAACAGAGCGAAAAAATTCCCGCGGAACTTCCCGAAAACCGCGAAAGTGCGGAACGCAAACCGGCAGCGCCGACGAACGGCGGTTCCCGGCGCCCCGCCGGCGTCGTGGCACAGGGAACGAAATTCGCGAACAAGCGGGAACCGTGTCCATTCTCCGGCAATCGGCGCGGCTGTCAAGCGGTAAAAAACGGCGAAGCGGGGTATCCGCCCTCCGCCCGGCGGACCGGAAGAAAGGGAAAGCCGCGTTGCCAACCGGGAAAACAGGGATGCCCTGGCGGGGATTCGGCGCCGCGTTGCCTTTTGGCCTTGACTGGAGACGCGATTCGGCTTAGCATTGTCGCCGTTCCATCCGCTTTTCCCATCCGGGGGCAAAACGGCGCGGCGTACTGCCGGCGAACAAAGGGGCGGAACATGGCGGGATCGGAGCGCTGCCTCCTGATTCATGGGCATTTTTACCAGCCGCCGCGCGAAAATCCCTGGACCGGCCGCATCGAACGCCAGCCTTCCGCCGCCCCCTGGGACGACTGGAACCGGCGCATCGCCGACGAATGCTATCTGCCGATGGCCAGGGGCAGGTTGCGGGACGAGGCGGGGCGGGTGGTTGACCTGTACAACAATTACGCCCGCACCTCCTTCAATTTCGGCCCCACATTGATCTCGTGGCTGGCGGAACGGCATCCCGGCCTCGTCAGGCATCTTCGGGACGCGGCCGGCATTGATCGCGATTTCGCGTTGGCCCAGGCATACAGCCACATGATTCTTCCCCTGGCCGACATCCGCGATCGCCACACCCAAATCGCCTGGGGGCTGGAGGAATTCCGCGGCCGTTTCGGCTTTTTCCCCGAAGGCATGTGGCTGCCTGAATGCGCCGTCGATCCGGAAACCGTCCGGGCGCTGATCGATCACGGCCTCAGGTTCGTCATTCTGTCGCCACACCAGGCGTCGAAGGCGCGCCCGTTCGGGGAATCGGCCTGGCGCGAAGCCTCCATGGGCTCGATTGACAGCCGCCGCGCCTACCGCCTGTTCGAGATCGACGGCGGCGGCCGCACCCATTTTGAACGCTTTCTCGACGTCATCTTCTATACCCCCGGCCTTAACCTCAAGGTAAGCTTCGACCACATCCTCTCCCGGCCGGAGGATTTGGCGCGGGAGCTTTCCGCAGTCTTCGATTCGAATTGTGCCGAAGCGCAACTGGCATCCATCGTCACCGACGGCGAAATTTACGGCCATCACGAGAAAAACGGCGCCGACGCCCTGGCGCGGCTTTTCCGGGAGATCCTCCCCGCCGCCGGCGTCCGGGTGGTCTCGGCCGGCGGGTTCATCAGGGAGCATCCTCCCGCCTGGGAGGTGAGGCTGTGGAACGGCGAGGACGGGAGGGGATCGTCCTGGAGTTGCGAACATGGGGTGGGAAGATGGTTCCGCGACTGCGGTTGCCGCCCTCTCGCGCCCGCCGGCTGGACCCAGGCCTGGCGCGGGCCGCTCCGGGACGCCTTCGACGCCGTCAGGCGCCGGGCGCGGGAAACGGCGAGGCGCGAACTCGGCCCCCTGCTCCTGGACGTCGACGACGCCGTAAACGATTATATCCGGGTGATCCTCGATCCGTCGCCGGCCGGACGGGCCGCGTTTCTCTGCCGCCACGTCCAGGGCAACCTCGCTCCCGAGGCAATCGCCGCGATTTGGCGCCTTCTCGAGGCGCTTCGGAACGCCATGCTCATGTACACCTCGTGCGGCTGGTTTTTCGACGAGGTATCGGGGCTGGAACCGGTACAGAACATGCGCTACGCCCTGCGCGCCTCCGAACTGCTCCAGCCCCGGAACCGGGAAGAGCCGGAGGAAACGCTCGCGGCCGGCCTGTCCCGGGCCCGATCCAATGTGCCGCGTTTCGGCGACGGCGGCCGGGCCTTTCTGGAATTGGCCGTTCCGACCCGGTACAGCGATCGGGAAATCGTCGCCGGCATGGCGGTCTCGCTCGCCTGCGGGTTTCCAATCGACCATTCCCCCTGGAAAGTGGCGCGCCATCCGCCAATCGAATGGATTGGCAAAACGGCCGCCGGCTCTCTTGTCGCCCTCGACGAAACCCTGGATCGCTTCCTTTCCGCCTCCTGGCGGCTGCGGCTGGACGGCGGGAACGGGGCGGCGGTGGAATTTTCCCGTTTCGAGGAAATCCCGGGCGATCCCTTCCGCGACGAAAACGCCCCGGTCCGGATTCCCGCCTTTGGGCCGGCCGCGGAATGGGAGTGGGGGGCGGCCGGGCGGGTTGAGCATTCCCGCCTGCCGGCGGCGGTGCGCGACATGCTCTATCGCCGGGCGGCTGGAATGGAGGAAAGGGAACTCCTGGACAGGACGGCGGAATTGGGCGGGCTGATCCTGCCATTCCTTGACCGCGCCCGCGAACATCTCGCGGCGGCCCCGGCCGGATTGGAGGCGGTCGCCCTCGCCGGCCTGGAGCGGCGGGCTGAAGGCATTGTGAACGCCGCCCTGCGGGATATGGAATTTACCCGCGAAGCCGCCGATTCCCTCCGAAAAATCTTCGATCGGATTCGGGCGTTGTGGCTTGTCCCGGACACGGCGGCCCATTCGCGCCGCCTCTCCCGCGCCGCCAGGGAAACGCTTGCCTGGATGCACCGGCTGGCCGTTCCCGGCTGGCCCGCCTCCCTGACGCCGCGTACGCTTCCGGATGGCCGGCGGTGGCTGGCCCCGATCGCGGAGGCGAACCTTCCCTCCGCCTGTCCGGAGGCCGACGATTTTTCCCAATCGCTCGGCCTGGGGTTGGCCGCCCTTCGGGATCGGCTGCCGGCGGATGGCGGCGGGACGGGCTTGCGCTCCCTTTCTTTCCTGCCTCTGCCGGAAATCCTTTCCTTCATCGCCGGAGCCGGACTGGAGCCGGATGGACTTGCGCTCCTCCAGGCCGAATTCTGGGATTTTCTGGACGCTCCCCTAAAAATCCTGGTCGGCGGAACGGATGCCTGGCCGGCGGACAAGGCGGGCGGACGCCTGCGGCAAGTCGGAGCCGCCCTCGGCTTCGCGCCGGCGGCGGTGGAACGCCGGCTCCTGGCGGCGTCGGAACGGTAAGGACAGGGCTTGTCAGGCTGGAAGCCCCGTTTCCCGATCCGGAGCGGCAGGCGATATTCTTCCGGGTTTCCGCGCTGAAACGATCGGGGAGGTTTCCCGGATCAGCTCTTTCCGCATGGTTTGCATCTGACCATGGGCCAATCGGAAGGCCAGCCCGGAATCGCGGGCCTGGATGGCCCGGAAAAGCGCCTGGTGCGTGTCGTGGAACCGCAGCTTTTGCTCCCGGCGGCGGTATAGGCCGGTGGTATAGTTTTCAATGACGGTGTTGTTGACTATGGGGCTGAGGCGTTGGAACACCGTGTTTTGGGTCATGGCGTACAACAGGGAATGGAATTTTGCGTCGAGGCCGGCAAAGCGATCCAGCACCCGGTCCCGGTCGTTTTCCCCGGCGGCGGAATACTCTTCTTCCAGCGCCTCCATGGCGGCGACGATCCGGCCCATTTCCGCCAGCTGGGTCCGGGTGGCCCTCTCGGCCGCCAGGCGGCTGGCGCAGGGTTCAAGGAGCAGCCGGTATTCGCAAAGGTGCTTGAGCAGCGTTCCTTCCGGAACGAATTCAAGGCCCAGGGGATCGTCGGCCAGCCCCGGAGTATTGACGACGAATGTCCCCCGCCCGCGCTCGATCCGGAGGACGTTTTTGGAAACCAGGATTTTCACCGCTTCGCGGATGGTGGTGCGGCTGACCTTCAACTGTTCGGCCAGCAATTGCTCGTTGGGCAACTGTTCGTTCACCCGCCAGCCGCCCTTGATGATTTTCAGCTTCAGTTTGTTGGCGATTCCGTGCGAAAGCAGTGTAACGCCGCTGCCGGCCATCTAGGCCCTCCCCATCCCGGCCGCGCCGGGCGCTCCGTATGGTATGCGCCGCTCCGTTCTTTTTCAAGCCCTTTCCCTTGCCGCGCCAAACGGCGCCGATTTCGGCCGGCCAGGTAAAAAAAAACAAAAAAAAATTGACGCGGCGTTTTCGGCCGGTATCATTACAATATGACGTCATACGTCATATGTCAAGGAAATCTTTTTTCAGGGAGGGCTAACAATGAGACTTGGCGCCAAAACCGTCTTTTTGCTGCTGGCCGCGCTGGCGGCGGCAACCCTGGCCGGGCGGAGTTCCGCCGCCGGAGAAAAGAGTTTCAGGCTGAGCTGGGCTCCCGCCTGGGATTTGGAGCATGGCCTGACCCAGGCCGGCATCCAGGCCAACGAAAGGATCAAGGAGCTTTCGGGGGGAAAAATCTCCTTCGTCTTCTTTCCCGGCGGCCAGCTCGGCAACGAACGCGAGGTCTTCGAGTCGGTGCAGCTCGGAACCATCGACCTGGCCTTCATGTCCAGTCCGGTGATTTCCGGCTTTTCCGACGTCCTGGACGGCTTCGATACGCCGTATCTCTGCGACAACGACATGGATCTTTACAAGGAAATCGTCAATTCCGGCATCGGCGACACCATGTTCAAGAAGTTGGAGGAGGAGACGGGGGTAATCGGGCTCTCCTACTTGATCAACCCCGGCCGCGATTTCTACCTGAACACCCGGTTTGAGACCCTGGCCGACGCCAGGGGGGTGAAACTCCGCTCCATGGAATCGCCTATCCACCTGGCGACGTACCGGGCGCTCGGATTCAATCCCACCCCCATGGCCTACGGGGAAATCTACCAGGCCATGAAAAACGGAACCATCGACGGCTTCGAGGACGTTTCGGTGTCGGTACGGGCCCAGAAGAATTACGAAGTGGCCAAGCAGGTGGTCATTTCCGGCCACATGACCGCCGCTCCCGTGTTCATCGCCAGCCGCCGGGCATGGAACACCCTGACCGATCAGGAAAAAGCCTGGATGCGGGAGGCGGGACTGGCGGCCCAGGAAGGGACCCGGGTAACCTACCAGGAACAGACGCCCCTCACCATCGAATTCATGCGCAATTACGGCCTGGCCATCAGCCGGATCGAAATGACCGAGGCCAAGAAGCTGGTCCAGCCGGTGATGGATGAATTCTGCGCCAGGAGCGCCAACGTCAAGATGGTGGTCGATTACTTCAACGACTATCGCGCCAAACACGGCAAATAGGGGATGGGCATCGGACTCCGGCTCCCGGAACCCGGAAAATGGAAGCGGGTCCGGGAGCCGGGGCGGATGGAAAGAGGATGCCAACGAGGTGCCGGCTCACCGGATGCGGCGAGGCATCGCCCGGATTCGGGTGACAAGGAGAGGGCGGCATGAAAATGCTCATGCGCCGGCTTGACGCGTTCAACCGGATTTCCACCACGGCGGCGCGATGGGTGGCGGATATTTGCGTGGCGGCGATGATTGTCATCGTTTTCTGCGGAGTGGTCTGGCGGTATGTTCTCCGGGACCCCCTGTCCTGGGTGGACGAGATGGCGGCCCTGCTCCTGGTGGTCATTTCCTTTCTCGGGTGCCATCTCGCCATGCACAAGAACAAACTGGCCCGCATCGATTTGTTGATTTCCAAATTCAGGGGCCGGGCCCGGACCGTGGCCTTCGTGATATCGGAATGCCTGAGCCTGGTCATGGTGGGGGTTGTCATTTATTACGGCACCAAGCTCTTTTTCCTCCCCACATCCCTCCGGCAGAGGACTTCGGGGATGTACATTCCGCTATGGATTTTCTACGGGCTGATTCCCCTGACCTTTGTCGGCAACGCCATCCTGACCGTCACGCATATCCTGCATTATCTCTGCGACGACGAGGAGAAAATCGATCGGGAGCTTGCGGAAAGGGAGAATATCGCCCTATGATGATGGCTTTGGTCTTCGTGGCGACCCTCCTTATGGGCGTCCCCATTTCCTTCTCTCTCGGGCTCACCGCCGTGGTCGGCCTCTATGAGATGGACCCCGAGATTCTCATCGCCATTCCCCAAAAATTGTTCGCCACCTCCAATGCCTACAGCATGGTGGCCATTCCCTTGTTCATCATGGCCGGGGAAATCATGGGCATTTCCGGCGACGTCGGCCGGATGATGGAA
This sequence comes from Planctomycetota bacterium, assembly GCA_031278535.1. GTDB lineage: Bacteria > Planctomycetota > SZUA-567 > SZUA-567 > SZUA-567 > JAJBSZ01. The sequence goes on from JAITKH010000339.1 coordinate 6,299, forward strand.
TTTGCCCGGGCGCTGGTGGGAAAGGTCCGGGGAGGGCTGGCCTATGTCTGTCTCATCGTCGGGACGATGATGGGCGGCCTCCTGGGCATGGCCAACGCCGCGGCGGCGCTCCTTTCCACCACACTCTATCCCGAAATGGTCAAGGACAAATACGAGCCGGAATTCGTGGCCAGCTTCGTCGCCTCGGTTTCGGTGATTTCGCCCATGATTCCGCCCGGCATGCTGTTCGTCATCTACGGAGTGGCGGCCAACACCTCCATCGCCTCGCTCTTTGCCGCCGGGCTGCCGACCGGGCTGATGATCGCCGCCTTCCTGACGACAATCATCTACGTCAAGGGAAAGAAGGCCAACTGGCCGGTCTCCACCACCCGAACCACTCCCGGGGAATTCCTGCTGATCCTGAAACGCGCCTCCTTTTCCATCTTCGCGCCCATCATGATCTTTTCCTTCATTGCCATCGGCGTCTGCACCCCCACCGAATCGGCGGCCGTGGCCTGCGTCATCAATTTTCTCGTGGGGGTGCTGGTTTACAAGAAGATCACGCTGCGGGACGTCAAGCGCATCCTCGCCTCCACAGCCGAAATCAGCGGCGCCATCCTCATCATCAGTTCCATGGGCGGGGTGTTGGGCTGGAACCTGTCCTTGGCCATGATCCCCCAGACCATAGCCGCCGGCATCTCCGCCGTAAGCGAGAATCCCCTGGTAATCCTCCTGATCATCCAGGCGTTCCTGTTTTTCGTCGGCATGATCATGGACGCGGCGCCGGCGGTCATGATCCTGGTGCCGGTGTTCATGCCCATCGTGCAGCGCTTCGGATTCGACCCGGTTCATTTCGGGCTGCTGATGTGCTTCAACCTGTCCATTGGCCTGCTGACCCCCCCGGTGGGGACCGTGCTGTACACGACGTCAGCGGCTACCGGGGTACCGCCCAGCGTCATGATCAGATCAATCTGGCCCTGGGTCTCCGCTCTCTCGGTGGTGCTGGCAATCGTCACTTTTTTCCCGCGGGCCATCATGTGGCTGCCGAAAATGATTATGTGAAGGGAACTCCCGGAATGCTTCCGGCCCTAGTGTTCCGTACAGTCTCAATCTTTGCTTGAGACTGTACGGGGAGCGCCCCCGGTTCATCCGGTTTCCGCCTACGGGGAAGTGAATTCCCCTCCGGCATCAGCGGTCAACCCCGGAAC
>JAITKH010000083.1 GCA_031278535.1 Planctomycetota bacterium
CGCTCATCAAGATGGGAAGACAATGAAGCATACTTCTGACGAATCTGCATGTGTGTAGACATCACCTCAGTATACAGGATTTACGGCCAATGTTGTAGCAGTTATTTATTCACAGACCCATAATCGTCCAAGAGAGTCGGATTCTTGTATAAAATCCATGGTTTTTGCGAGACAACCACGCAAAAAGCCCCGTAAAATAACCAATTTGACCCGTGAACGCTTACATAAATTATGTACGGACGTTCGTAACAGGCGATGCGGGGTACAGTTGCACAATGATGACAGAAATGGAAATGGTGATGAGGTATCTTTTTCAGGTTACAGGCACAATTAGATCAATACGTGACGTCCAGATTTGTCTATAAAAGTCTTTCTAAAGCCTGTCAGAATGTAGGCATGTTTGTAGGTATATTAATAGCCATCAAAACTATCTCTTTTGTTTTCAAATCATGATCGTTCATCGCATCTCGTTCGTTTGATTTCCGGGCGCGGATCAGGAGGCGGCGGCAACGAAGGCGGCGAAGATGCGGCAGCTCGCCTCATCGGCGGGAGAGAGTTCGGGATGCCATTGCACCGCCCAGGCGAAGCGCCGTCCCGGCAGAAATGCCGCCTCCGCCAATCCATCCCAACTCCGCGCCATGCGAATCAGCCGCGGGGAGAGTTTCCTGACGCCCTGGTGATGATAGCTGTTGACGCCGACGGCGTCCTTCCGTAACAGGTTGTACAACGGGGTTTCCCGTATCAACTCCACGGTATGGGCGGGCCTGTCATGGGGTGGTCCTTGTTTATGCCGCGCCGCGCCAGGCAGTTGGGACAGGATGTCCTGGTAGAGGCTGCCGCCGAGGATCACGTTGAAAAGCTGCATGCCCCGGCATATTCCTAGGGCGGGTTTGTCCAACGCGAGGACCGCCTCCTCGAACAGGATGGTCTCCATGGCGTCCCGGTTCAGAGAGACCGGACCGCAATCCTTCGCTTTCTCCTCGCCGTACAAGGCGGGCGAAACGTCCTGTCCTCCGGTGAAGAGAAAGCCGGAGAAGAGTCCGGCAAGGCGTCTCAGGACGTCTCGATCCGTCGTAAGCGGCAGCATCACCGGAATGCCGCCGGCGATTTCTATGCTTCGCATATAGCCGGGCAACATCCAGAGACTGTCCCGTTCGTCGTCCCAAAGGGGGGTGACTCCCACGATTGGCTGTTTCATCCCTCTATCCTCTGGCATTTTCCGTCGTCACCGGGAAATGCGGAAAAGTCACCATTTCGGCGAGGGCGCTTTGGCTCCGCCGTTTGCGCCCGAAACCGGCTGCGGGTGTTTTTCCGTTCCCTTTTTCCTGTCCTCGGCGTTCGGTTTGGCTCCCTGGCCCTGATCCTTGTCCGGGCCCGTTTCGATTTCCATCGTGTCAAAGTCCGACAATTCCCTGAGCATTTTTTCCAGTTCCTCGGCCCGGCTGCTGTTTTTCAACGCCGTCTCCGGATCAATCAGCCCTTTCTCCGTCAGTTCGAAAAGAGACTGGTTCATGGTCTTCATGCCGGTTTGGTTGCTGGTCTGGATGGTCGAATAAATCTGGTGTATCTTGTCGCTGCGAATGTTCGCCCGGACGCTCTGGTTGGCGATGAGGATTTCCTGCGCCACCACCCGTCCCTTGCCATCCCTGGTCTTGAGGAGTTGCTGGCAGACTACCGCCTCGAGAACGAATCCGAGTTGCGTCCGTATCTGCGGCTGCTGTTCGGGCGGAAAAATGTCGATGATGCGATTGATGGTTTGAATCGCGTCGGCGGTATGCAGGGTGGCAAAGGTAAGATGTCCGGTCTCGGCCAGTTCCAGCCCGACCTGGACCGTTTCCTGATCGCGCATCTCGCCAATCAGCACGATGTCCGGATCCTGGCGCAGGACATGCTTCAGGGCCGAGGCGAAGGTTCTGGTGTCGGCGCCGATTTCGCGCTGCGTCACCATGCAGTTTTTATCCTGGTGGACAAACTCTATGGGGTCCTCGATAGTGACGATATGACTCTTGCGGGAACGGTTGACGAAGTCGATCATGGCGGCAAGTGTGGTGGATTTGCCGGAGCCGGTGGCGCCGGTGACCAGAATCATGCCTTTTGGGATCCGGCATATTTTTTCAAATACCGGCGCTTCCATCTTCAAATCCTGGAAGGATTTGATTTCGGCGGGGATAGTGCGGACGGTGGCGCGGAGGCGGCCGCGCTGGTAGCAGACGTTGACGCGAAAACGGGAGACTCCAGGAATCTCGTAGGACGAGTCGAGATCCTTGTCGTCCTCCAGCTTTTTTTGCTGTTCCTCCGAGAGGATGGAATAAATCATTTTCTTGGCTATGCCGGAATCGAGTGGCGGCATGGACAGGGGCATCATGTCGCCGTGTACGCGGATTCGGGGTACGGCGTCCGCCGAGAGATGAAGGTCCGATCCCTTGAGGGAAACCATAAAGGTCAGAACCTGATTCATCGCCAGGGACGGCTGTTTGGCCGCCTCCGTGACCGGCTTGTCAATTCGTCCGCCGTCGCCTGCGGAGATTCGCGCGTTTCCTTCGGTCATTTCCCGCCCTTTCTCCAAGCCGGCACCTAATATAGCCAAGAACGCCGCCGACGCAATCCAATAAAATGGATGAAGCAAAAAGCGCGAGAAAATGCGAACTCACCACTTGTCAATCGATCCGGCAAATGGTATAGTTTCCTATCCGCCCCATGTGCCGGGAAACGGCGGACGCCTGGAAGAGGAGAATCGGATATGCACACCAGCGAAGGTAGACTCGGGCGGGTTTTCATGCTTCTCCTGGAGGAGGGCGACGATCCGGTGCGGGCCGTCGAAAGTTTCGCCTCCGAAAAAGGCGTCGTCACAGCCCAGGTTTTCGCAGTCGACGCACTTCCGGCCGTTGGAATATTAATCGCGGATCTTGACGGCCAGCCGCGCTTTCGCATTCGTTCCAGAGCCGGCGAGCTGCCCGGCGGCGAAATGATCGTGCAGGAGATAGTGGGAATCGGATTCCGGCGGATGATGGATCCGGCGTCGGGCAAGGAAATCTTGACCAGGCTGCCTTCCTCAAGGACGCGAGTCATGGAGAAACCGGCGGCGGAGCCGGAAAGCGTCGGTCCAGCGACCGTTCCCGTCTACCTGGTCAATGCGGAATTCACGTAACGTTTCGATCAGGCGGCGGACGTTGTCGGAGGCGCATCGGGAGAGGGAAAACATGGATCGGGGAAGGGAGGCCAGGGTCAGGGCCGCTATGACGCGCGTGACCAAGCGTGTGGAAAAGGAGCGCAGGGCCAGTACGATCAGGAAAGGGATTCTTCTCGGCCTGGGCGGATTGCTGGCGATCCTGCTGGTGCTGGCGTTGACGCCTGTGGGACCAAATTGGTATTACTCTTTTCTCCAGGGCCGGAAGATGAGCGATGGCTCCACCGTCCGGACCGGTTATCTTGGAAGTCTGTACGGGTTGGGTGTATTTTACGCCTACACCGGCCGCGCTGGCAAGGCGGCCGATTGTCTGGACGAAATCGGCCTGCTGTATTTCGGCGTCGGGCTGAAGGATATCTCCAGGAATCCCGACGCTATCCGGTCGAAACGGAATGGCCTGATGCTCGCGGCGGATTCGGGGAGCGCCTCCGGCCCGCCGCTTTCCATTCCTGCCGGGGATTTGCGCTATGTGGGCAAGGCGGTGATGCAACTGGCCGAAATATATCTTGGCGAGAAGAACCGGCAATACGCTTACCGCCTCTACAAGGAAGCGTATATCGGCGCCCTCCTGGAGGAACACCCGGACGCGTGCGATCCCGCCGACGCCAAACAGGCGTCCGATTATGTTTCCGCCTATTCGGGCAAACGTTGAAGTACGGCGAACATTTGAAATTGAAGGAAAAGATACGGCATGGGTACCCCAAAAAATCAAACGGACGCCATGGCGCCGCAGGAACTGTTGATTCGAAAGATCGGTAGTCCCGGTCCGCATCCGCCCCGAACCATGGAACACCTGGCCTTCGCTGTCATGGACGCGAACGGAATCGAAACGGCGGAGATACTGGCCGTCCTTGAGCGCTTGCGTCGGGAATTTGTTGACTGGAACGAGATACGGGTGGCCCGGCGGCAGGAACTGGCCCGTGCCCTGGGAGGCATTTCCGGCGCCGAACGGATTGCCCAGCGCCTCAAGGAAAGCTATAACCGCTTTTTTGACAAGCGGGGAGCGCTCGGCTTCGAATTCCTTGCCGCCATGAAATTGTCGGACGCGAAACGGGCGCTGGGCCAAACGCTGCCCGAATTGTCCAAATCCGCCGGTTCCCTGCTCCTACGCGAATTCTGTACCGGGATGTCGCTGCCGATTTCGGATGCTGGATTGAAGCAGGCGGGCAAGGATGGGCTGGCCGGAAAAAATCCTGATCGCGGCCGTCTCGCCTCTGTTCTCTCGTCATCTACCTTGAATCCGGAAAGCGTCAGCTTGTTGCTCCAGTATTGGGAACTGGAAGCCGCCGGCCATCCCTACGGGCCGGCGGGCAAAAAAGAATCGGCGGCCAGGGCGATCAAAGCCGGGACGCCGGCGGCCAAGAAGAAAAAACCAGATGGGAAACGGCCGGTCGGCAAACGTGCGCCGGACAATGCGGAGACGGCACGGCCGCTCCGGCCGGAAGGTTCGGGTGATTCCAGGGAGCGGGCCAGGCGGCAGGTTACTCCAGCTCTGGAAGCAAAAGGGACGGACCAGGCGGGCGTGGCGAAGCCGGCGGCAAAATCCGCGGCAAAAAAACCGGCCGGTGATCGGTCGGAAAAGTCGAAGCGGGCTGCCGCATCTCCGGTGAAGCCGGCGGTGAAGGCCGCCGCCAAAACGGCCGCGCCGACGAAATGATTGGATCATCGCGGCCGGCAGACGGCCGAAGGAGGAACCGGTGGCGGAACTCAGAATCGGGCTGCCAAAAGGAAGCCTGCAGGAATCGACTTTTTCCCTGTTGCGGGCGGCGGGGTGGGATTGCAACGTTTCCAGCCGCAGTTATTATCCGGCCATAAATGATCCCGAAATCAAGGCCATGCTCGCCCGACCGCAGGAATTGTCCCGTTACGTGGAGCGCGAAGTCATCGACATGGCGGTGACCGGCCTTGATTGGACGCTTGAAAACGGCTCCGATGTCGAAGTGGTGGAACGCCTGGTTTACGGCAAGGCCACCCGCAACCCAGTGCGATGGGTTTTGGCCGTCCCGGAGGATTCCCCGATTCGCGATCCGAAGGATCTCGAAGGCAAGGTCATTTCGACCGAAGTGGTCAACCTGGTCGGCAGCTATCTTGCCGCGCGCGACATTTCGGCCAAGGTTGAATTTTCGCACGGCGCCACGGAGGTGAAGGTACCCTATCTCGCCGACGCCATCGTGGACATTACCGAAACCGGTTCCAGCCTCAAGGCCAACCGCCTGCGTATAGTCGATACCGTGGCCGAGTCGGTGACGGTGATTATCGCCGGGCGCAGGGCGATCCTTGATCCCTGGAAAAAAGCCAAGATCGGCGCCATGGCCATGATGCTCAAGGGCGCCCTGGAGGCGAAGGAAAAGGCCCTGCTCAAGTTGAATGCGCCGCGGAAAAACCTGGAGGGCATTCTAGAGGTTTTGCCAAGCCTCACTTCCCCCACCGTGAACGCATTGTCGGACAAGGAATGGGTGGCGGTGGAAACCATTGTAGAGGCCGGCCTCACCCGATCCCTCATCCCGGAATTGAAACGCCTGGGGGCCGAAGGGATACTGCAACTGTCGGTGGAGGCCATAATACCGTAAGCGAGGCGCGATGAAACCAAGGAAGAGGGCTGTATGAGAAAATGCCATCGTTGCGGCGAAGCCTGGCGGGAGACCGGATCGCCCGGTACGCGCGAAAACTGTCTCAAATGCGGCGCTTTCCTGCATGTTTGCGCCAATTGCCGGTTTTTCGACGGCATGGCGCTCGAATGGTGCCGCGAACCCATGGCCAGGGCCGAAAAACCTCGGGTGGACGACATCGCCAACGTTTGCACCTGGTTCGTGTTTTCCGATCCGGACGAGGAACGTATCGACGCCGAGAAGTCCAAGAGCGCCCGAATGGCACTGGAGGAGTTGTTCAAGCCGTCCGGCCGGAGCCGGTAGGGACTGTCCGTTTGTCAGGAGTCGGGATATGGCTGGTCACAGTCATTGGGCCAACATTCAACATAAAAAGGCGGCCAAGGACAAGAAAAAAGGCAAAGTCCTGTCCAAGCTGATCAAGCTGCTGTATACGGCGGTCAGGGAAGGCGGTTCCGGAAAGCCCGAGGACAACCCGAGGCTCAGGCTGGTACTGGACAAATGCCGCCTGGCTAATATGC
>JAITKH010000187.1 GCA_031278535.1 Planctomycetota bacterium
GAACGTCAACGAGCAAAACAGGCCGGCGGTCGAATTTTACCTGCACCTTGGCTTCAAGATTGCGGAGCGTTCGGAAATCGACGACCGGGGCAATCCGATTTCCGTTCCGCATAGGAAGCGATGAAACTTGTGCCGCCGGCTTCACAACGGAGGGAGAAACGCCATCCCATTCTCGAAAGGCAAGCTTGACAAACTGTACGGAGAGATACACAATGAAAACGAACAAGATCATTCGATGGCGGCAAACCCGCCGCCCAGCCGTCGGAGACGCCGCCGGATTCCGGTTCTTGATGGTGTGCGGGGAAAAGGTCGTTTCCGACAATTCCGGCCGCTTTGGCGCGAATGTCGGGTCTGGAGGGGAATCGCAAAGGCTTGGGCATGAGAAAGCGAACACGGAGATTTGCCGCGGCAGCGTTTGCCTTCTTCGTCCTGCCCGCTTTCGCGGCCACGAGCATGGCGGCGGAAATCGTCGTCAGCTTGGTGTTGGCGGCGTCGGGTCCGGACGGAAGCCTGGACGTCCGCATGGCGGAAGCAATCGGACAGGCGATCGGCCGGGAGGGCGGTGGGCGCCTGGCAATCCAGATGTTGTCCATGGGGGAGGATGCCGACAGCCTCGATCTTCATGAAGCTCTTGTGAACGGTTCGGCCGACATCGCCGTCATCGACGTCCGCAATCTCGGTGCCGCCATTCCGGATTTTGCGCCGCTTGCCTTGCCCTTTATCCTTCCGGATTTCCGGGCGGCCGATCATTTTCTTCAGAACGGAGGCGCCGCCCGGATGGCGGATGTGGCGGGAAAGCACGACATTGCCATTGCCGGCTGGTTTGCTCCCCGGCCCGTGTACCTTTTTTCAAAAAAGCCGCTTTCCTCGGTGACGGATTTCAAGGAACTCAGGATAGCCGCCACCCGCCGGCTGTCCGCAGCCAATACTCTCGGAATCCTGGGAGCGTCGCCGATTTTTCTTTCGGGGCGCGATATCCTGGACGGCTCGCGGCAGGGGACGGTTGACGCGGTAGAAACCGATTGCGCCGATTTGGCGGACTTGGCGTTGCCGTCTGAACTGGCGGGCGGATTCGTCCTCGGCCATTCTTTCGTCCTGAACGCGCTTTGTTACGCCGCCGTCATTCCCTCCACCCTCGGGACGAGCCTGAACGCTTTCAGGCGAGGGCTTGAAGCCGGCTTGACCGAGGCCGGAGAAGTTGTGAACGATGCTCTTGCCTCCGGATATGAGAGGCTTGCCGCCAAGGGATTGCCGTTCCAGCCGATCAACCCGAAGGAAATGCGCGATCTGGTTTTTGCCAATCCGGAAGAGGTTTTCGCCGGCGGCGACAAGGAGATACTCGATCTTCTGGCTGCCGAACTGAAAGATGCCGATGGCCGAACTGGAAACGGCTTTGTCCGGCCGAATTGAACGATTGACGAAATGGCATCGGGACGCCATCGCCATGATGCGACAGGAACAGCTTCGCGGGGGCAACAGCCGCTGCGCCGCACCCCCGCGAGGAAGTTTTCCCGCGTTCTAGTGGCCTGTAAAGTCTCAATCCTTACAAATTCTGAAGTCCGTTTGTTCCGGGATTGACCTCTGATGCCGGAGGGGAATTCACTTCCCCGTAGGCAGAAACCGGATGAACCGGGGGCGCTCCCCGTAAAGTCCCAATCAAAGATTGAGACTTTACGGAACACTAGGCGATTCGCCCGGTTGCGGCAATCCTATTTGATGCTGTAGATATCGCCAAGTTTTTGGGTACTGATGATTTTCCGGTAATCCTTGTCTTCTTTCTCCATGATCTTCGCGTATTCCTCGCTCGACGAGAACTGGATGTGCGTACCCAGTTTTTCGCACTGCGCAACGTACTCCGGATCCTCGCAAATGTTTTTGAAAATGGCCTCCAACTCCTTGATCCGGGCGGGCGGCGTACCGGCCGGAGCGTAAATGCCCCGCCATTGGCTGAGAACCAGATCCAGTCCCTGTTCCCTGGCGGTGGGGGCGTCCGGGAAAGTTTTCTGCCTTTCCGGGGCAAAGACGGCCAGGACGCGAAGCTGGCCGTTCAGGACGTTCGCCGCCCCTTCGGGCAGGAAGCTGGCCGCCACGTCCACCTGGCCGTTGAGAAGGCCGGTGATCATCGGGCCGCCGCCCTGGAAGGGAACCTGGGTGGTTGTGAAACCGGCCGCGTTCTCGAACATGATCTGGGCGAAATGGACGCCGCCGCCGGCGCCGGCGTTGCCATAGTTGATCTCCTCGGGATTGGCCTTGGCATACGCGACGAGATCGTTCATGGTCCTGAACTGGGAATCCGTCCGGACCATCAGGTAATAGTAGTCGTTCACCAGCCCGCACACCGGCGCAAACTGGGTGGCGGTAAAGGGAGTCCTGGACATGTGGGTCTTGATGGTCTGCGCTCCGTTCCAATGGACGATGGTATAGCCGTCCGGGGCCGCTTTCATGAACTCTATCACCCCTGGTACGCCGGCCGCGCCCGCGATGTTTTTGATCAGGAGCGGATGGCCGTTGGCATGTTTCGGAAAGACCGAGGACAGGGCCCGGAACAGGATATCCGCTCCGCCGCCGGCCGCCCAGGGGACAATGGCCTCGACCGGCTTTTCGGGAAAGCCTCCGCCCCAGGCGGCGGCGGTTACCGCAGTCGCCAGAAGCAACGCAAGAGATTTTTTCACCATTTCTTCCTCCTTTTCCTGCCGCCGCCAGGGCGCCCTTCGCCCGACGGCATGGGCAATAGATATGCCGTCCTTAAGCGGCGCTTTTGCCGCCGCCGGAGGCGGATTTGCTTTTTCCCTTTCCGTACGCCAAAAAGGAAAAGGCGATGGAGAGAACGGAAAGGCCGATAAAAAATCCGGAAATCGGCCGGGTGACAAAGGTGGACCAGTCGTTCCGGCTGACCAGGAGCGCACGGTTCAGGTGATCTTCCGCCATCGGCCCGAGAATCAGCCCCAACACCATGGGAGCGCCGGGAAAATCGAACTTTCGCATGAAATATCCGGCAATCCCGAAAAAGAAGGTAAGCCATACGTCGAAAAGGTTGTTTCCGAGCGTGTAGGAACCGACGACGGAAAAAACCACGATGGCCGGATTGAGAAGGGCCGGCGGTACCCGGAGCAGGAGCGGCGATACCCGGCAGGCGCCCATGCCGATGGCGAGGATGACGAATTGGATGACGAACATCCCGGCGAGAAGCGTGTAGACCGCCTCCGGCTGCTCGGTGAAGAGCAGCGGTCCCGGCCTGACGCCGATCAGCATCAGCGCCCCGAGCATGACGGCCGTCATGACGTCGCCCGGGATGCCAAGGGTGAGCATGGGGACCAGGGCGCCGCCGGTGGTGGCGTTGTTTGACGATTCGGGCGCGGCAATGCCCTCGATAAGGCCTGTACCGAATTTGTCGCCGTTTCGATGCAGCTTCCGGGCCAGATCGTAGGAAAGGAAACAGGCGATGGCCCCGCCGGTGCCGGGAATTATGCCGATGAAGGTGCCGACAACGCAGCCGATGGCGAGGGACAGGGCTATCCGTTTCATGTCGGCGAAAGTGGGCCAGACGTCCCGGAGATCCTGATCGATGATTTCATGGGGTTTCTGGATGGCCTCGCCGTTCTCGAATATCTGCGACAGGGCGAAGACGCCGATCAGCACCGGCAAAATGTTGATGCCGCCCATCAGGTTGGGGATGTCGAAAGTGAAGCGGGACAACCCCATGTTTCCGTCCACGCCCACGGTGGAGAGAAAGAGCCCCGTCCAGCCGGCCGCCAGGCCCTTCACCAGGTTTTTTCCGCTGGCGCCGGCCATGATGGTGAGGCCGAAGATGGAGAGCGAGAAATATTCGTGCGCATGGAAGGACATGGCCACCTCGGCCAGGGCGGGAGCGATGAGGAGCAGGGCGAGCGAGGAGAAAATGCCGCCGGCGGCCGAGGAGACGACGGCGATGCCCAGGGCCTTGCCGGCTTTTCCCTGTCTGGTCAGCGGATAGCCGTCCAGCATGGTGGCGGCGGCCGAGGGCGTGCCGGGGGTGGAGATGAGAATGGCGGAGATGGAGCCGCCGTACATGCTGCCGCACATGATTCCGGCCAGGGTCAGGAGCGCGTCGGAGGGTTGGAGATAATAGAGGAGCGGCATCATGAGCACCAGACCCATCGATCCGGTCATGCCGGGCAGACAGCCGATGACAATGCCTCCAACCACGCCCATCAGCATGGTCAGGAAGGTGACGGGAGAAAAGGAGGCGACGATCCCGTTCAGAAAATAATCGAACATGTCGAATCCCGCGCCGACGCAGTTGAAACGGCCGGCGTCACCTGAAGATGTCGCCGGTCGGCAGCAACACCAGGAATGCGTGGCGAAAAATGACATACACCATGATCGGCACCGCTACGGCGACGGTGATCGCCGGCAGCCACTTGCGGTAACCGAAGAACCGGCAGGCGGCGCCTTGATAGAGGATCGACGAAACGATAAATCCCAGCGGCCGCACCAGGACAATATATGCCGCGGTCAGGACAACCAGAAACGCCACCCTCGAGCCATAGCCGCACGACGATGACCCTTCCCTTCCCCTGGCGCCGGCAAGCGCCTGGCAAGTCATGATCAAACCCAAGGCAGCGAGACCGCAGGCAACGAATGTCGGATAACCGCCCGGGCCGATGCCGCGCCTGGCGGACGGCATCTTCGCCGCCTCCAGATATACAAAAACGCCCAAGGCTACGAAGGCCAAACCGATTATCATCTCGGTTCTTTTTTTTCTCGCCGTTTTTTCCCTCCCAAGAAAAAGATTGCGGATGCGACAATAAAAACAGGGAACGCGAGGTGCCGTTTTGTCAGACGCCAAACAGCCACCTGGGCAGCCACAGCGATATTTCCGGAATGAAAGTGACCAGCATCAGGGCGAAAATCATTGCGGTGAACAGGGGGATCATTTTTCCCGTCGTTTCCTCGATGGTGGTTTTGCCGACGGCGCAACCGACGAAGAGGGCGCTCCCCACCGGCGGCGTGCATAGTCCCACCGCCAGGTTGAAAATGAGCATGACGCCGAACTGAATGGGGTGCATGCCGATGATCGGACCGGTGACGATGGGGAAGAGGATGGGCGTCATGATCATGATCAGCGGCGCCATGTCCATAAAACAGCCGAGAATCATGAGCAAAAGATTGATGATGAGGAGAAGCCGCGTCCTGTCCTCGGTTATGGAGAGCAGGGCTTGCGTCACCATGGCCGGCACCCTAAGCTCTGTCATCATGTAGGAGAAGGCTTTGGCGCAGGCGATGAGGGACATGACAATGGCCAGGGTTTTCAGGGAGCTCCGGAGCGCTTTGCCGATGTCGCGGATCCTGGCGTTCCGGAACACCAGGTAGGAAAGGATGAAGACATAGACGCAGGCGATGGCGGAGGACTCGGTGGCGGTGAAGACGCCGGCCCCGGTCCCCACCATGATGATCGCCAGCGTCAGCAGGGGCAGGATGGCATGGATGATTATCCTGAGCCATTGGCTGCGCGGAATCGCCACGCCGGTCGGGAAACCGTAATGGCCGGCCAGCAGCCAGCACATAAGGGCGAAACTCCCGCCCAGAAGCATTCCGGGAAACACTCCGGCCATGAGGAGCGAGCCAATCGAGACGCCTCCCGCCGCCAAGGCATATATGACCATGTTGTGACTGGGGGGAATCAGCACCCCCTGGCAGGCGGTGGTGACAGTGAGGGCGACCGAGAATTCCCGGTTATAGCCCTGCTTCACCATCATGGGGATGACCACAGGACCCATCGACGACACGTCGGCGATGGCGGAACCGGAAATGCCTCCGAAAAGCATGGAAGAAAAGACGTTGACGTAGGCCAGGCCGCCCCGGAAGCGGCCGAACGCGAGATTGGTGAAATCGATGATCTTGTCGGAGACCCCGCCGGCCCCCATGAATTCCCCCATGAGGATGAAGAAGGGAATGGCGAGCAGCGAAAAATTGTTCACGCCGTCTATAAGCTGGCGCACCAGGACTCCGAGGCTGGTGCCGTTGGAATAGGCGCTGGCCAGGGTGGCGGTGAGAAGGCAAAAGGTTATCGGCACTCGCAGAAGCATCAGGAAGGCGAAACCGCCCAAAAGGATGACGATGGGAAGCGTGTCCGAATTCATCCCGCCTCTCCCTCCCGCGCAGCCAGCCGCTGCCGCTTCAGTTCCTCGACGTAATCCACTTCCGCTTCGGTATAGAGCAAATCGTCTCTTTTGAGGACGCCGGTTAGGAACAGTACCGAATCGAAAGAAATGAAAAAGCCGCCCAGGGGAATCGGGAGATATTGCCACCAGGTGGCGAGGCCGGTCATCGGGAGTTTTCCCGGCAGTTTGTACAATTGCAAACAACGGGCGGTCCCGTAATAGAGCATGAACAGGCCGCAGAAAAGCACTACCACGTCGGCGAAGACCGTCATGCATCGGCGCGCCAAGCCATCACGGGGAAACAGGTTGTAAATAATGTTGACTCCGATGTGGGTGTGATCCCGGTCGCCCATAGCCATGGCGAGGAAGGCGAAGAGCGTGACCAGGAGGCGCGGGACCTCCTCG
>JAITKH010000192.1 GCA_031278535.1 Planctomycetota bacterium
ATCTCCGCCTTTCCGTCCGCCTGGTCCGCCGAACCGGATTTGACCGGTTCCTGGTACGTCCCGAGGAACAGTCTGATAAAATTGATTATCTCCATTATTCCGGCCAGGATTCCGCAGACGACCGTCGAAAAATACAGCCAATACTGGCTGATGCCCATGGCCGACGAATAGAACCGGACCGTCCTTGTCGAAAGGCGGTACCCGAAATAGGCGATGAATATCCAAAAAAAGGTTGCGGCCGCGCTCCGGATGAAATTCACCAGGAACAGGAGTGTCCGATGGTTGTTTCTGACCAGGTATTCGTGTAGGAACACGACCTGGATATGCGCCCTCTCCCGCCTGACGTAGACCGATCCGAGGAAAGCGACCCAGACCAGGGCATAGCGGCAGAACTCGGTGTTCCAGGCGAAGGAGGTGCCGAAGATCGCCCGCGAGCCGATTTCAAGAAGCATGGCGATGAAAATGGCGATGAAGATCAATCCCGGCACAAATTTTTCCAGCCACAGATACGCCTTTATCATGCAAACTCCCCCCGCTCAGCGGACCGAAGCCATCACGCCGCCACCGCCCCGAAGCCGTAAAAAAAAGGAAATGCCATCGCTCCCGATCCGCAAGGCGCCGGATTCGCCCGCACGCCCCCGCGAAACGAATGCCCCGGCCCGAAACACGCGATTTCGGGCCGGGAAAACCAGGGCGTCCTATTTCAATCCCTGGATATACGTGTACATATCGCCGAATTTCGACCAGTTTTCAGCGTATTCGTCCGACATCGCCTTGGTTTTTTCGACAAAGGCGGCGCGATCGGCCTCGACGACTGTCAGCCCCTGATCCTTGAAAAACTGCACCAGCGTGTTGTCGCTCTCCACCATCAGGCGATAGATGAGTTCGCATCCCTCGGCCATCCCGTCCTCAAGGATCTTCCGCTCGTCCCCGGAAAGTTTTTCGTAGGAATCGCCGTTCATGACCAGGTGGACGATGTTGGTGACATGGGAGGTAAGGCTGAGGACGCGGGCCACTTCGTAGAATTTCATCGACTGGATGGACACGAGCGGGTTTTCCAGGCCGTCAACGGCGTTCTGCTGGAGGGCGAGATAGGCTTCGGAATAGGCGATGGGGGTGGGATTGGCGCCCATGGCCCTGGCGTAGCCGACGGTGATGCGCTGATCCGGCACCCGCAGCTTGAAGCCGGCGAGATCGGCCGGAGTTTTGATCGCCTTGTTGCCGACGATGTGGCGGATGCCCCAGGTGCTCGAGCCAACGATGTAGGCGCCGTGCTCCTCGTGGAAATCCTTCTTGATTTCCTGGAATTTCGGGCTTTTCACGAATTGCATGACGTGGGCGTTGTCGCGGAAAATGTAGGGCATTTCGGTGAGGGTCATCACCTCGTAGACGTTGGCCAGCTGCCCCGCGCCGGATTCGGCGATGTCGAGGCCGCCGGTGATGGCCTGTTCCATCAGTTCCTGTTCGGTGCCGAGCTGTCCGGAGGGGAACACGGAGATGTTGATCTTCCCGCCGCTCTTCTCCCTGATGATTTTTGCCGCCTCGATCATGCCGACATGCCAGGGATGGGACGGCTCGTAAATATGGCCGAGCCGCAAGTCGACGGCCGGCGCCGCCGCAGAAAGCACCACCAGGAAACACACGACAAACCATAACCTGCGCATCCTTCTCTCCTTCAACTTTGCGCCGCGACCGGGAAAAAGCCGCCCCCGGCCCGGCCGGAGGCGGCGCGAAACGTTATTTCAGGTTCTGAATGTACGTGTAGAGATCGCCGAACTTGGCCCAGTTTTTCGCATATTCGTCGGCCATGGACTTGGTCTTGTCCATGAAGGCCCGGCGATCCGGATCCACTATGGCGACGCCGTTGTCCTTGAAGAACTGCACCAGCTTGTTGTCGCTTTCGACAATCAGCTTGTACACAACCTGGCAGCCCTCGCCCAGGCCCTCGACCAGTATCTTCTGATCGGAGGGGGAAAGCGCGTCGAATACGTCGCCGTTCATCACGAGATGGGTGAGGTTGATCACGTGCCCGGTCAGGCTGAGGAATTTCGCGACTTCGTGGAACTTGAAGGCATGGATGGTCGGCAGCGGATTCTCGAGTCCGTCCACCGCCCCCTGCTGGAGCGCCAGGTAGGCCTCGCCCAGGGCGATGGGGGTGGGATTGGCGCCCATGGCCCTGGCATAGCCGACGGTGATGCGCTGGTCCGGCACCCGCAGCTTGAAGCCGGAGAGATCGGCCGGGGTCCTGATCGCCTTGTTGCCGATGATGTGACGGACGCCGTAGCTGCTCGACCCGACGATGTAGGCGCCGTGCTCGGCATGGAAGTCATCCTTCATTTCCTTGAACTTCGGGCTGTTGGCGAACAGCATGACATGGGCGTTGTCGCGGAAGATGTAGGGCATCTCGGTGAGGGTTATGGGCTCGTAGACGTTGGCGAGCTGTCCGGATCCGGATACGGCGATGTCGAGGCCGCCGGTGATGGCCTGCTCCATCAGTTCCTGTTCGTTCCCGAGGGTGGAATTGGGGTGGACGGTGATGTTGATTTTTCCCCCGCTCTTCTCCTTGACGATTTTCGCCGCCTCGGTCATCCCCGTGTGCCATGGGTGTGACAATTCGTAGGCATGGCCGAGGCGTAAATCCACAGACCAGCCGGCGGAGGCAAGCGACAGGACGAGGGCGAGCGCAATCAGAATTTTCCGCATGGTTTTTCTCCCGTCAAGATATTCCCGTTCCCTGCAGCCGGCAAATCGGCCCCGCGCCGACTTGCCGGTGCGAATGTCACCGGTAGGCGGAGATTTCATCCGCCGGGATGAACATGGCCTTCACCGCCCGCTCCTCCCGGATATCCCCGAATACCCGTTCCCAGTTGTCGATGGTCTCGTGGTGGCTGATGGCGTTCCGCAAGTCGAGGGGGGTGGAAGCCATGAGCCGGAGCGCCTTGCCCCAGGCGGTATAGCTTGAACTGAAGTTGAAATGGATGTCGAGTTGCCTGTACATGGCGGTGTTCCAGGAAATCGCCGCCTCGTCGGCGGGACAGAGCCCGATGCAGGTGATCCGGCCGCAGATGCGCGCCATTTCGGCCAGGCGGCGGATGCCGGCCGGCGAACCGGAGGTCTCGACAACCAGATCGGCCCCCAGGCCGCCGGTAAGCTCCATGATCCGCTTCACCGGGTCTTCCCGCTCGACATTGATGATCCCGTCCACGCCAAGGGCGAGGGCGGCCTTGAAACGGACCGGCTCGCTCCTGGCCATGCCGGTCATATATACCCTGCTGGCGCCGGCCGATTTGGCAAGGAAGGCGGAAAGGACGCCGATGGGACCGGCGCCGTTGATCACAACGACATCCGCGGCGTTCACGCCGCAGCGTTCGTCTATTTCGTGGACAGTTATGGCCAGAGGCTCGCAGAGGGCGGCGACATCGTAGGGAACGCCGTCCGGAATCCGGTGAAGCAGGCGCTCGGGAACCGCTATGTAGTCGGTCATCCCGCCGTCAACCCCCCAGCCGGGGGCGCGGCGATGGACGCAAAGGTTGGTTTTGCCCTGCTTGCAGACGTCGCACCGGCCGCAGACAAAGGTTTTGGGTTCGGCCACGACCCGGTCGCCGGGCTTGAAGTCGGCGACTTCAGCCCCGGTTTCGATCACTTCGCCGGAAAATTCGTGGCCCAGCACCACCGGCGGCCAATACCGGAAGGTGTCGTCCATGACGTGGAGGTCGGTGGCGCAGACGCCGCAGGCCTTGATTTTCAGCAATGCCTGGTCCGGGGCGGAGACGGCCGGCTTCGCCACCTCCCGCACCCCGACGTTTCCCGGTCCCTTGGCGAATTTGACCAATCCGAGCATGATGCGATCCTTCAGCATGGAATCGGGACTTCCTCCCCTTCCGTATCGATAAGGATTAAGGAGGATATGCGAGGACAATATGATGAAAACTCTCGCGCAATAGTCGGATGCCGCCGCATCGTGCGTGAAGAACGAAATCGTAATGATAATCCGTCGACGGGGAAAAGCAAGAGGAAAAACGGAAATCCAAGGCCATTTAATTTTCGGCTCATGCCTTGATTTTAGTGATCGCCATGGATATCCTCTCAACCATTGCCGTATGGATGGGGGATATCCGATGCGTCTTTTTCCAATTCGCGATTTGATGGACGAAGACAAGCGCTATCCTTTCCCTGTCGAATTGCTTCATCCCGAGGGTGTTTGCTGTCCCCGAGATCATCACCCAATCGCCGGGCTTTTGGTCCATAGAAAAGATCGTGCGCCATTGTTGCAGTACAAGTGCTCGTGTGGACGGATATTCAATGCCTGGACCGGGGCTTTGCTCCAGGGAACCCATTGGCGTCCGTCCATCCGGGTGCAAGTGCTCCGTGGTTTCGCCCAGGGCGCCTCGACCAGGCACTTGGCGGAGGAATTGCGTCTGGCGCGGACGAGTCCGCTGATCTTGCGATTGAGGCGAATGTTCACGGGTATGGCCAGAGGTTCGCCTCCCCGCGGGGGATGGGAGACAAGGCACGGCGGGACGTATTGCCAGGCCCGGCAGAAGGCGGTCTCCGAGGCTGTGGAGCGGACGGCGTCGCGGCAGACTCTCGCTCCGTCCGCCTTGCGCCCGGTCTTCTTGTGGACGGTGTCGTCGATGGCAAGGAGCAGGTTTTTTTGATTGGCGGCAAGACGGCCCGACCAGGCGGCGCGTTCAGCAGGCGAACAGTTCGCATTGCAGCCAGGAGGCGGCGCGGAAGAAGGAGTGGTAGCGGTCCGTAAAGTCTCAAGCAAAGATTGAGACTTTACGGAACAGTAGACGTCGACGCGGTTTTCGCGCTTCGGGTCGGCGAAAGGATCCATTCCGGTGATGGCGCGCCTGGCTGGGCAGAGGATCCATCCCACGACGAGACGGATGAAGATGATGAAGGCTGGCTTGGTGAAAACCGGTTCGAGTACGCTCATGAATCCAATGCCCTGTGGAAGTTCTGGCATGGTGACCTCCTTTTACAAGGCGTCTAATCAACACCAAGTAAAAGAATCGCCATGCCGCTTTTCAACCTTTGCCGGAAATTACGACTGCAAAATTTCCAAAAGTCCACGATAAGAATTAGGAAAATAATCCATAATCATAACTAATTGTATTTACAACGCTTATAAGATTGTAAAAATTTTTAAATGGATTATTGTGGTTAGACGGGAAGTCATGCGGCAGATTTCGCCACTGGCAACCTGTCCGAAGGCGGTAGAGAATGCCGTTGACTACTTCCCTTCGGGGAATGCCGGGCTTGCGACCCATCGGCGATTTGCGAATTTCACGCATCGTTTTCTCGAAAATGGCCCATTCGCCATCAGTCAAGTCGGTATCGTACCGTTGGCGGCGCATAATTGCCCTCCGGAAAAAGTTGCTGCGCTCCGGATAACAATTTACGAATCATAATGTTGCGTTCAAGTTAATTTGTCTACGG
>JAITKH010000217.1 GCA_031278535.1 Planctomycetota bacterium
CTGTCCCCGCCCGCTTTCGAACCGTCGTGCGCCATGCGCGGCGGATATCTGAAACGCCGCAAGACCGAACTCGACGCCATTATGGAACAAGCCAGGAAAGGCGAATGGCGGCCGATACAGGAGATGGCGAATCATGTTCGCGGAACCGGCGCCATGTATGGCTTTCCGAACATCGGTCTGGCGGCGGAAAACTTGGCAAAGGGATTGCAAAATGGCGATCCCGATTGCCGAACCCTTGTCGATCTGTACGCAAAAGCGGTGGCTGAATCCTATGTGTGACCGGCCTATGCCGATCGCGATTTGTTCCGGGAGAGCGCCATGGCGGTGACGCCCTATGGCAAGCGGGAAATTGCGTTGGGTTCGGGCGTATTCGTCCTGCTTTCCTTGGCATCCATTCTTGCCTGGCGGCATTACGAATCCGTCTGGCCCCTGTTTCCGTTGGGCATTCTGGTACCTCTCTTTTTCTGGCTTCTCTGGTTTTTCCGCGATCCGGACCGAACGATACCCGGAGAGCTCGGCTTGATCGTCAGCCCGGCCGACGGCACGGTCACGCATATCGATGAAGTGAATGAACCTGAATTTATCGGCGGCCCGACTTGGAGATTATCCATTTTTCTTTCCGTTCTGGACGTCCATTTGAACCGGGCTCCGGCATCGGGGCGCGTGGAATTCCTGAAATTTCGCCCCGGCGCCTTTTTTGACGCCAGGCGAGAGGAATCCCTGATCAAAAACCAGAATCAGGACATGGGACTCATGACAGACGAAAAAGGGTTCCCTTCCCGACTGTTGATCCGCCAATCCTCTGGAGCCATTGCCAGGAATATCGTCTGTCCGGTCTCGACGGGGGCAAAACTGGCGCGAGGCGAACGGTACGGCATGATCAAGTTCGGCTCCCGGACCACCCTATTTGTGTCGAGAGACGCCGAAGTGGAATGGCTGGTCCGCAGGGGAGACAGGGTAAAAGCGGGGGAAACTGCATTGGCGCGGGTCCTAGGCGGATCCGAAGAAGGAAAATCATGAAAAGCGAGACATCTTCACGCCGCCCTTTCCGCCGGATACAGATTCTCCCCTCCCTGCTGACTCTCGGAAATTTCGCTTGCGGGCTGCTTTCCATAATTCTTTGTTTCAATGCTTCTTATGCCTCGGCGACAATGGAAGCGTCCGAGGCGGACAGCCAGGAAGCCGTTGCCGCCGCCAACGCGGCGACCGCGCTCATGATCGATCCTGCCCGGCGCGAATACCAGGCGCGGCAAAGGGATCGTTTTTCCGGAATCCTCCAATGGGCCTGCATCCTGGTTTTTATCGGTATGATTTTCGACGCATTGGACGGCAAGGTGGCAAGGCATGTGGGAGCGGCAAGCGCTTTCGGAACCGAGTTGGATTCCCTGGCCGACATCGTCACCTTCGGAGTCGCTCCGCCGATGCTGGTGAATGCCGTCTGGATTTCCGGAAAAGCGGCCGCCGACTCGGGAGTGGGATTCGTCTCCGTGGCTGGCATCGTTTACGCCATGTCGGCCGCCCTTCGTCTCGCCCGCTACAACATCCAATCGACGACCTCGGATAAAAACACTTTCACCGGACTTCCCAGCCCCGGCGCTGCGGGGTGTGTGGCGGCCATGGTGCTTCTCTCCCACGGCGGCTATTCTTCAATTGAATCGTTTTTCGCCTGGATGGCCGGCCTGATCGGCGGCGACACGCCGCCACTGCTGGCAAAAGCGTATTTTCTCGGGATTTTCCTTCTTCTTCCCGGAATTCTCATGATCACCACCATCCGGTTCGTCCATTTCACCAATCGATTCCTTGCGGGGAAAAAATCATTTTATGCGCTTTTCGTGGCGATAATCGTCATGTTTCTGACCTGGCTTGAACCCAGGATTATGCTTTTCATCGGCTTCAACGGCTATATGCTGGGAGGACTTGCCATAGCCGTTTCGCGGCGGCTGAGGCGCAAGACGAGCGATCCACTCGGAATGTGGACGGAGCGGGAGTCGGCGGGAACGGCGATTCCAGGCAATTCCCGGCCCTATCGGCCGTCAGGCCATGGCGTGGGAGGACAAGATAATGGATAACATGGTGGCGGTCATACTCGGGGGAGGCAAGGGAACGCGTCTCTTCCCTCTTACCAAGGAAAGGGCGAAACCGGCCGTTTCCATAGCCGGCAAGTACAGATTGATCGATATTCCCATCTCCAATTGCATCAATTCCGGGATAAGCCAGATGTTCGTGTTGACCATGTACCAATCCGCATCCCTGAACAACCACATTTCCAACGCATACCGTTTCGACTCGTTCTCGCGGGGATTCGTGCAGGTATTGGCTGCGGAGCAGACGTCCAGCAGCAGCGAATGGTTCCAGGGAACGGCCGACGCGGTGCGGAAAACCCTGCCGCACCTGGGCTACAAGCGGGGAAACGTGGGCCTTGTCCTCATCCTCTCCGGCGATCACCTCTACCGCATGAATTACCGCCTGTTTCGAGACGAACACATCCGCCATCACGCCGACATTTCCATAGCCGTCATGCCTGTAACCCGTCGGGAAGCTCCTGAACTGGGCGTTCTCAAGGTGGACGAAACGGGTCGAATAATCAAATTCGTCGAGAAGCCGAGGACCGAGGAAGCGCTTCAGGAGATGCAGACCGATACATCCATTTTCGGATTGTCGCCGGAGGAAGCCGAACGCCGGCCGTATCTTGCCAGCATGGGAATCTATATTTTCGATCCGAGAATACTGAACGACCTGCTGATGTCCGATCCACCCCGCGCCGATTTCGGTAAGGAAATAATCCCTCAGGCCATCGGAACCCATCGGATGCAGGCCTATGGTTTCGACGGATACTGGGCCGACATCGGTACCATCCAGGCTTTTTACGAAGCGAACATGAATTTGGTGTCGCCGATGCCGAAATTCAATCTCTTCGATCCCACGCAGCCGATTTACTCCAATACCCGGTACCTTCCCGGGGCCAAGATGAACCGGGCTTCGGTGGAATCGGCCATCCTCTGCGACGGCAGCATCGTGGACAGCGCCACCGTCCGCGATTCGATCCTTGGCTCCCGCACGCGCGTCCACCACGGGGCCGTCATCGAAAGCAGCCTTGTCATGGGGGCGGATTTCTATCAGCATGGCGACGACACCTCCCCGAAAATCGGCATAAACACGGGCGCCTATCTCAAGCGGTGCATCGTTGACAAGAACGCATCCATCGGCAGCTACGCCCAGATGGTCAACCGCCAGGGATATCAGACCTACGACGATCCCGAAGGGCGCTTCCATGTCCGCGACGGCATTATCATCGTGGTCAAGGACACGGCGATCCCGGACGGTTTCGTGTTCTGACGCGACGATTTTTTGGCGGGGAAAAGGGCCGGACGCAAACGTGGCGGAAACGGCCTCGCCCATTCATTTTCCGGCCGGCCGGAACCGCCGATTTATTCGCAAATATCGAAGAGGGAAGGAATGAAGAGAATATCGCGCTGGTTTATAAACGGGCTTCTGGCTACGCTTCCGGTATCCATAACGCTTTATGTCGCATGGTGGATTGCGTCAAAGGCCGAAGGGGTGTTTGGAGGGTATTTGCGGGAAATTTTGGGCGTGCGATCCGGAGAGGCGACAGGATATTACTTCTACGG
>JAITKH010000225.1 GCA_031278535.1 Planctomycetota bacterium
GGCGGCGATGGCGCCCGCGGCATAGCCGATCGCCTGGAGCAGCCAGTCGGCCTGCCCAAGGATGGACAGGAGCCTGACGACAACCTGGGCGGGGAACACCAGATCGGCGTCGCGGCGGCTGTTGAATTCCGCGTAAAGCTGGTACGCGCCGGCGAATCCGGCCGGCTTCACCATAATCGCCGTTACCTCTCTCCCGCCTTCGTCGTTCGGGGCGGCTTCGTTCTCCTCCGGATGGCCGTCCCCGTCGTCGCGTCCCGAAATTTTTTCCGTCTCGCCGTCATGATCGCCATGGAGGCCGTGCGCCTCCCATATCGACCGGATATCCACGAAGATGGCCCGATCATACGGTCCCCGGCAACTGGCAAGAATGCCGCTCACCACATAAGGCGTCTGCTCATGCTCCTCTCCGCCCGGGACGAAGCCGTGGCTGGAAACCAGCGAATCGCCGATCTTCAGGCCGAGATCGGCAGCCGTCCCGCTGCCAACGACAGCTTCCCGGCTTCCCGGAGAGAAAGGGGCGCCGCGCACGAAACGGAGCCATGGTCCCCTGTCGGCGTTCGCGGCGAAATGGGAAAAGATCGAAACGTCGGTGCCCACTATCCGGTATCCCCTGTGGTTGTCGCCGAACGCCAACGGTATGGCGCGCCTGATTCGCGGATCGCCGTTCAGTTCGCCGACCAGGCGATAGGGGATGTTCCCGGCCGGGTAGTCCTGGAGAAAGACGGTGTTGAGCACCATTTGATAGGACCCGCCCCGACCGACCAGCATGTCGAAAGGCTCGACCGCCGCGGTCAATCCTTCCCGAAGGTTTCGCCCGAGGAAGGAGGCGATGCTCATCAAGGCCATGGCGAAGAGGGCAAGGAGCGAAACGGCAATCGTCTGGCGCCGGGAGTACAGGATATTCCTCCAGGCCGTTTTCAAATGGATCGTCATGGGCCGGGCAGAGTCCCTTTCCGCCGGGCGGAGCCGACAGCGATCCGGCGCGCCGGAAGATCAAACCTGCACGGCAGCGTCTCCATCACCAGCGGGTCATGGGTGGCCACCAGCAAGGCGCTCCCGTTGTCCAGCGCCATGCCGATCAGGAAATCCATCACCAGGTCCGCGTTGGTCCGATCCAGGCTGGCCGTGGGCTCGTCGGCGAGGATGAGTTCGTGGGGATAGAGGGCGGCGCGGGCGACCGCCGCCCGCTGCCTTTCGCCCCGGCTCAATTGATCCGGCTTGTGCCGCAGCCGTTTCGCGAGTCCCACCCGTTCCAGGGCGCGACGGATGACGGGATCGGCCTCCGGCAGGCCGAGGAAGCGCCCCGCCGCCTCGAGATTTTCGAACAGCGACAGGCTCGGCAATAAATTCAATTCCTGGAAAACAAATCCCACCCGGCGCGCGCGCGCCCGCGCCGACAGCGCTCCCGGCTTGCCGGGCCAGGGCAGGCCGTTCCAGGTGACGCCTCCGGAAGACGGTTCCACGAAGCCCCCGATCATGGAGAGGAGCGTGGTTTTCCCGGAACCGCTCGGCCCGGCCACCGCCACCTGTTGCGAAGGCGCTATGGTCAGGCTATCAAAGCCGAGAACGATAGGGGAATCCCCTCCGGGAGGGGAGTATCGTTTTTCAAGGTGTTCAATCCTAATCACGGGGCCGGCTCCGCCCGGGCGCGTCCTCTTCGCCCAGTTTGTCGGCCCGGATTCGCACCAGGCTGACGAATCCCGTTTCTTTGTCCACTTCCGTGCCGGTCTCCAGCGTCCCTTCCACCCAAATGGGGCGATCAAACGGCAGCGCCTCGACCGGCCCGGCCAGTTTCACCAGCACGATATCGGCCGGCCAGTCCGCGTCGCTGGAACAGAACGGGCAAATCGACATCGGCACGCTGGTGAGGACGAAAAAGGACAGGGTCGGCTTCAACGGCGGGGCCATGAACCCGGCCATGCGAACCTTTCTTCCCCGCAAAGCGGTGAGTTTGTCCGACATTTTGATCCCGAGCGAACTTGCTCCCGCATACATCTCGGCAAATTCCAGCCGGGCCGGCAACCTGGTTTCGATCATGTCTGACACCAGGAGAAACCCCAGGACAAGCGAAACCAGCAGAATCAGCGCCACATACCGCGGGGCAAAGACGCTTGCGTCGAAAAACAGCAGATCGGCCGTTCCCGATTCAGGGTACATGCGGCTTTCCTTTCATGGCCCCCCCCCTTCCTCAGACGATGGAGGAAGGGGGGATTCGGAAAGAGCCGGACCGGCCGTCATTTTCCGAGGCCGTCAAGTCCCAGCGCCCGAACCATGCCGTAAAACACTTCCGTATTGTCCATGACACCCCGGAAATATTCTTCTCCCGGGCCGCCGACATTGAGCGGCACGCTGTCGGCGCTGTGCACTTCCTGCGTTTCCTGGTAGGGAAGATTGCCAGTCATGGGGTCGCCGGTCGTCTGCGGGTTGGCGACGACCTTGTCGCCGTCCTTGATGGCCGGCGCGGTGGGAGCCTGTTTCAACCGGTAGTCCGCGTTGTAGTCCGGATG
>JAITKH010000295.1 GCA_031278535.1 Planctomycetota bacterium
ATGAACCAGGGGCGCTCCCCGTAAAGTCTCAATCAAAGATTGAGACTTTACGGAACACTAGTGTCCGGCAAGCAGTTCACGACCGAATTCTCCGGCCCGGGGTTCAATGGGATGGAGCCTGCCGTCCGGTCGGATGACCAGATCGTCCGTATAGCCGTTCTCCCTGTCCTCCGCGCGGAGGCGGCGCTTCATGGCCTGGTGCCCGGAAGTGCAGAAGGCCATGCACCGGCCGCAATGGGTGGCTCCGAAAGTGGCTTCCGAATGTTCGAGGATGCGGATGCGGGCGTCGCGCTGATTCCAGACTTGATCGTATTTTTCCGCGCCGGTCGGATTTTCGATGACGGGCACGTCAATATTTGGATTGAAGGCGGCACCTTCCCATACCTTGGTGCTGAGGCCGCTGGCCATGATGCGGCAGCGATCGGGATTGCATTCCGCGTAGCGAAAGGGCGTTCCGCCGATGACGCACTGGTGGGGAGGCTTCAGGGTCAGGGCCCCGGCCGGGCAATGCCTGACGCATTCCAGGCAGCCGTCGCAGACTTCCGCCTGTTCCAGCAGGCGATCCGCCGGCCGCAGCGGCGCGCTGGTCGGGAGGGCGATGAAACGCTGCCGGTTGCCATATTTCCGGGTGAGCGCCAGTCCGCTCAGGCCGAAAGTGGCCAATCCGGCGGCAACGGCGGCGTGACGGAAGGAGATCATGGCGTAGGCCGGCTTTCGCGCCCCGATGGCGCAATTCCGTGCCGGCACCGGTACGGTGGCGTATCCCCGCTCCTCCAGGAAATTGGACATCCGATAGGCCAGGAAATCCAGTTCGCGGTTGAGATAGGCATATCCAAAATTTTAGACTATACACAGCACTAGTGGTCTGTACAGTCTCAACCTTTCCAAATTCTGAAGCCCGTTTGTTCCGGGATTGACCTCTGATGCCGGAGGGGAATTCACTTCCCCGCAGGCGGAAACCGGATGAACCGGGGCACTCCCCGTAACGTCTCAAACAAAGATTGAGACGTTACGGAACACTAGTGTTCAAACGCCGCCTGGAGGGCTTTATAACTGATCAGAAAATGCCGGCACCATTCGCCGAGGCATTCCCGGGCGACGCGGAACGTCTCCGGGCGGGATCGCACTTGATTAATGCCATCCTCCTTTGATTTCGTCTGATAATAGTCGATAACGGTTTCGCCGGTTTTCAAGGAGGCGGATGGGCGTCGTCTCCATGAACGCCCGCGTCTCCCGCCCCACTCGTCATCCCCGCAAACGCGGGGATCCGGAGGGCGCATCGAAAAAGGAACGGAAACAGCCAGCCAAAACGGGTTGCGCTTTTCGGGCGATTCCATCCGTTCTCTTCCTGAACCCTCTTGGATTCCCGTCCCTTGAGAGGCAAGGCATCTATTGTTCTGGCGAAGCGGTACGCTGGACGCCCGCCAGGGAGTCGTCCAGAAGAAAAGGCTGTTCGCTGGTCAATCGTTCGTGGTAGCGGAAAGCCCAAAGCGCCCGGCGATAGAGAATGTTGGCTTCGGCAAGGCGTTTCTGCCTCTCGAGGATCTCGGCTTGATCCAGCGACTCTTCGCCGATTTCAATCAGGCTTCGGCCCAAAGCCTGGCCGCCTTGAGTATCGCCGGAGCATCCGGGGAAAAGGCAGGAACACAAAGCGAGCAGAAAAACGGCGGCGATTCGATCGCCAGCCCGGAACCGTCGCTTCCCCGTTTTTCCCCGTCCCGATCGAATGGGTTTCCTCCTGAAATCGCGAGAGCCGGGAATACGGTCAGTCGCCCACCCGGCGACGGATGTCCGGCATGGTGTCCGGACGATTCGCGCGATAATAACGGCTCTCATGATCCATGGCCGTGACGTTTTCGTAAACGCCCTTGTCCCGCCGCACCAACTTGGCAAAACCGAGATCGCGTAATTTGGCGTCCCCGGCCGGTACCGCCAGGCCGACCGGACAGACGACGCGTTCGACCCTGCCGCCGCAATGTGGGCAAACGGAGAGGGCGTTGTCCCTGATGGAATGCGTTTCCGTAAAAATGCCCCCGGAAGGGCAGGCGGGGTTGGCGCATTCATAGACATATGCAGGCACCGCGATCCATCCTCAGGGACGGGAAAGGACAAGGATAATCTCGTCCACGAGCAGGCCCCGGCCGGGACAATCGGTTCCGCTGGCCGAAACCGCGCCATGGCCGACGATGGCATCCGCTCCGAAGCCGTATTCCTTCCTTAAAAAAGACAACAGGCACAGGAGTGCCGCCAGCTGGGACGGCGTGGGCAGCCCAATCTGGAAATTTCCGACCAGCGCCACACCGATGGCGAATTCGTTCCCTTTGGCGGTGTGCGGCATATTGAAGACGCCCCCCTTGGCCGCGTCGGTCATGACGACGTGCGAGCCGTTCATCCGGCTTTGCTCCCGCCAGCGCCGGCCAACCGCCACCTCGCCGTCCCCCATGCCCTTGCCGTTGCCGATGAGAAAGTGATAGCCCAGGCCATTTTCCCAGCGGTTGACAGTCTTGTGAAACCGGTCGATGCCCTCGGCGTTCCCGCCTGAAGTGGCGGTGTGGTGGATGACGACGCCGCGCCAGCGTCCGGGCGCGGACGCCACCCGCCAATCCGGATCGGCTTCCGGCATCGGCAAGAGGCGGAGCCGCGAACGGAATTCGGCCCTGACGATTTCGTCGGGGGAAGCGGCAATTGGGAGAGGCGGAAACAGGAGCAGCCAAAGAAAGTAGAGAGCGAGCAGGAGGAACAGGGCGGCGGCAACCCATTCGATTGCGACAAGAATGTCTGCATGCCGCCTGCGCCATGAGGTTGTCCGCGACCAGAGGATGCGGGTGGCCCGGCGGCTTTCCGGCGATGCCGGTTCGACAGGCGGCGGGAGGGATACGAAGATTCGACGCGAACCGCCTTCGGACGCTTCCGCACTCTTCATCGCTGCGGACACACCCGGCGTTTCCCGTATCGTTTCCGCGCCTTCCCCGCTGTTTCGGGATTCCTCTTCCGCCGGCTCGGACATGGCTGTTATTTCCTCCCGTCGCGGCATCCTCACACCGAACGGGACATAATTTCTCCCGGAGGCTTTCGACTCGGCGAAAACCCGGAACTGACTGCGAACAGACTATCACAAATCCAGCCCTCAAACAAGTCTTTTCTATCCGGAAAGACCGCGAATCATGGCAACGGCGGCCATAGCGGCGGTCTCAACCCTCAGTCTGAACGGCGAAAGGCGCACAACAGACGCTCCGGCCGACCGTGCGGCCGCCGTTTCGGCATCGATGAAGCCGCCCTCGGGGCCAATCAGGAAAAACGCTTCAGACCCGCCGGCGATCCGTCCGGTCAGGAACGCGGGCGTCTCTCCTCCCCGATCAGCCAGGATCAAGACGGTGTCCCGGCTTATCCCGTTTTCCAGAAAATCGAAAAACGCCATGGGGGCGGAAATTTCTGGCAGGTGCGAACGGAAACATTGTTTCGACGCCTCGATGCTCCAGCGCCGCCAGCGCGAGACGTCCCCCTCTCCCCTGGCGACGCTTCGTTCCGAAAGGAGCGGCACGATTCGGTCGACACCCAACTCGGTGCACTTCTCCACCAGCACCCGCCAACGCTTGCCTTTGGGGATGGCGGTGGCCACTCCCACCCGGGGAAGGGGCGGCGGCTGCGGCTCCGGTTCACCCGTCCGCAGGCGCATTTCCGCCGCCGCTTCCAGTATCACCGCCCTGGCCGAAACGCCTAGGCCGTCAAAAACCTCCACCCGATCGCCCGCCCGGAGACGGAGGACGCCGGCGGCGTGGCGCGATTCCTCCGCGTCCAGGGTATATTCTCCGGCGGCGGTCAGCGGCCGCCCGATGTAAAACCGGGGAGGATGGAACATCAGTCGATAATCCTGAGCGTTTCGGATGCCGGCAATTTCTGCTTCGCGCCTGGCTCGGATTGAATCGATCCGAACGGCATCTGGGCAACCAGCCGCCAGGAGGCGGGAATGTTCCAGGCCCTGGACGCCTCCGCTTCGATCAGGTTTCCATAATGCTGCAGCGACGCCCCGAGTCCGGCGTCCCGGAAAAGCGTCCAGACGACGAATTGCAGCATTCCGGCCGCATGGGCGGCATACGTCGGAAAAGCGTCCTTATAGGAGGGCATGTCTCTTTGCAATTTTTCCACCGCCGCCCAGTCGTCATAAAACATGACGCTGCCGTGTCCGGCGGCGAAAGCGGCGATTTTCTTCTCGGTCTGGCCGAACTTGTCGGCCGGGACCCTGGCCCTGAGGGCTTCGAGAATCATGTCCCAGAGCCGCTTGTGTCCGGTCCCGAAAAGGAGAACTATCCGCCCCGACTGGGAATTGAAGGCCGAGGGCGAGAGAGCGAGAGCCGTCTCCGCCAATTTTCCGATTTGCCTGTCGTCAATCGGGCTGTCCGGACCGATGGCGTAATAACTGTGCCGCCTCCCTAATGCCGCCGGCAATTCATCGTTCATATCCGTCCCCTCCCGCGCTTCAGAAAAAAAACGGCCGGCGAGCAATGACCTCTATCGAGAGATCATTTGCCCGCCGGTCCAGGTACAGCTGTCATCATAAAACCGGCCTGCCGGAAAAGTGGCATCCGGCAGGCGAAACGAATCTCCTTTACCAGGGAGAGGAGGGGATTAGGGGAATCCGCATGGCGATGTTCATTGAATGCCACCCCACTTTCCGGCTTGACGGCAAAGAGTCCCTGTTTTCGCGATACAAATGCGAATACCGTCCCATTTGCGCCACGCCTGCCAAAAATGTGAATGAATAACCGTTCATTTATAGTACCATGCATACTATACAAGCTTCCTCCCGCTTATGCAAGCGTCTACGGAAAAAAAAGACGCAAAAAAAATAAAAAAATACTATTATTTTAAATTATTATAGTTATATAAATAAAAAATTGCAGGTTCCATAAAATGGTTCATGTTTTTTCGTTTTTTTTCCGGC
>JAITKH010000322.1 GCA_031278535.1 Planctomycetota bacterium
TGATCGTTTCGAGGCCGGCGGCTCCTCCGGCCAGCCCCAGCGCATCGATTTCTATAGTTCGCACGAGGCGCTTTTCCTTCCCTACGAAGAGGCGCTCTGCCGGAACGACAGCCTGACCGGCGATCCGGTGGCGGCCTCGGCCCATTTCCTCTGGCTTGGGGAGCGCACCCGCGGTCCCGAGGGCCCGCACGCCGCCTTCCTCCAGGGCGTCGTCAATCCGATTGGGATCAAATGCGGGCCCGGCGCCGCCGGCGGGGAAATCGAACGCCTGTTGGACAAGCTGAATCCGGACAACGAAAAAGGAAGGATCACCCTCATTCTCCGGGCCGGAGTGGAAAGGGCCCAACGAGCCCATTCCAACCTGATCCGGGAAATGGTCACGGCCGGGCGGAACCTGGTCTGGTGCATCGACCCCATGCACGGCAATCCCCGTACCCATGCCAGCGGCGTCAAGACCCGCCATTTCGCGGACATCCTCCGCGAATGCGAGATTTTCGTGAATGTCTGCCGGACCGAGGGGGTGCATCCGGGCGGGCTGCACCTCGAAATGACCGGCAAGAATGTCAGCGAATGCCTCGGGGGATCCGACGCCGTGGAGGATCTTTCCTGCAATTACGAAACCACCTGCGATCCGAGATTGAACGCTTCGCAGGCGCTGGAACTGGCATTTGCAATGGCGGAACTTCTGGCGAAACGGTAAAATGGCCGGCCGTTCGGGAATGGTCACTGTTTCTCTGGAGGAGACGGCCATGCGGCATACGGATTTGGGTGGGAAGGTGGCGGTCGTGACCGGCGCCGCCCGGGGCATCGGCAGGGAGAGCGCCCGACTGCTGGCCGAGGCGGGAGCGGCGGTGGCGATTTGCGACGTCAATCTGGAGATGGCCGAGCGGACGGCCGGCGATTTTCGCCGGGAGGGGCTCGAAGCCTTCGCCCTGCCGGTGGACGTGGCGGAGGAGGCATCGGTCAGGACCATGATCGCCGACGCCGCCAGACGCAGCAACCGCATCGACATTCTGGTCAACAACGCCGGCATACTCGATCCCGCCTCCGTTCCCGAGGTGACGGCCGAGAAGTGGGATCGGATGCTGGCGGTGAATCTCCGGGGAGCGCATTTCTGTTCCCGGGAGGCTTTTCCCCATCTCGCCAGAAACGGCTGGGGAAAAATCGTTACCATTTCCTCCCAGGCCGGACAGTACGGCGGCTTCCTGGCCGGCGTACACTATTCCGCCGCCAAGGGAGGGATACTGGCGCTCACCAAGGCCTATGCCCGCTACGGCGCCGCGCACCAGGTCACCGTCAATTGCGTGGCTCCCGGTTTCATGCTGACAGACATGACCCGTGACCGGAACGACGATCCCTCGATCATTCCCCTGAAGCGGCTCGGCACCGCCCTCGACGCCGCCAAGGCCGTCTTCTTCCTTTCAACGCCGCTTTCCGACTACATCACCGGCGCCACCATCGACGTGAACGGCGGATATTACATGCGCTGACGTTCCGGCGCACATTCTTCCAGAGGGACATGGCGCGGAGGACGGAATATTCGCGAAGGGGAAGGAACGGCCATGAGAATTGCGCCTCATGACGGCCTTTCAGGAAAGCCGGAAGGTTCCGCCTTTCCTGGAAGGCCGCACAGGCTTCGCCTATTGGTCCAGGCTCTCGAGGCAAAACATGGCCCAACTTGAAGAAATAACCGCCGGCAGCCGGATACGCGGTCTCGCGGGAAAGGAACCGGTGTCCGCCGTGGCGGTGAAATGGTATGGGACAAACACCCTGGACGTCACCTACAAGGACGACCGGGGGCAATTGGGGAGCCGGCTGGTCACCCGCGAAAACGAAGCGGAGTTCGAGGTCGTGGGCAACGGATTGCCATGGAGCTTCGACGCCGACGCCGATCAGCTGCGCCTGGTCTCCGAAGCCTGGCGTGTCCACTTGGCCCATCTTTTCGATCCCTATCTTGCCGTCCATACTTCCGACATCGAACCTTTGCCGCACCAGATTGCCGCCGTCTACCGGGAGATGCTGGGGCGTCTGCCCTTGCGCTACCTCCTGGCGGACGACCCGGGGGCCGGGAAAACCGTCATGGCCGGACTGTTCCTAAAGGAATTGCTGGCCCGGGGCGATCTCGGGCGCTGCCTTATCGTCGCCCCCGGCAACCTGATCGAGCAATGGCAGGACGAATTGTTCCGCAAGTTCAATCTCCGGTTTGAAATCCTGACCAACGACCGGATCGAAGCCAGCGTCACCGGCAACGTCTTCCGGGAGATGAATTACTGCCTGGCCCGCCTGGACAAGCTGGCCCGAAACGACGCCGCCCGGGAAAAACTGGCGGCCAGCGACTGGGACCTCGTCGTCTGCGACGAAGCGCACAAGATGTCGGCCACGATCTGGAGCGGCGAAATAAGAGCCTGTTGACGAATTACGCCGCTTTGTTTTCTCCTGTTCTCATTGTCAAATAGCGGAGCATGTTTTTGGTCATGGCGATACGCATGATGTTTTCGGCCGTGTCGTATCTGCGTTCA
>JAITKH010000374.1 GCA_031278535.1 Planctomycetota bacterium
CAGGGGGCTTGAGCGGGTACTTGTCCGCCATAGCGCCAAGCTTGGCGGCATCCTGAACGGCATCGATTATGAAGTATGGAATCCGGCGACCGATCAGAAATTGGCGGTCCGCTATTCGGACGGCGAAAATTTTTTTGGGAAATATGGGAACAAGAAGGCATTGCGGGATTGGCTCGGTCTTCGGGAGGATTGGCGGCCGATTGTCTCCGCCGTCACCAGACTGACGCGGCAGAAGGGGTTGGACCTGATCAAACACGCCGTTTTCGCCACTCTTGAACGGCAGGGACAGTTCGTCCTTCTTGGCAGCGCGCCTGACAAGCGGATCGGCGACGACTTCAACCGCCTTCAATACGATCTGCGGGACAACCCGGACGCCAGGTTTTATTTGGGGTATCACGAGGATTTGTCCCACCTGATTTATGCCGGTTCGGACCTTTTCCTTGTTCCCAGCCTGTACGAGCCGTGCGGTTTGACCCAGATGATTTCTCTCCGTTACGGAACAGTGCCGGTGGTGCGGGAAACCGGAGGGCTCAACGACAGCGTTTTTGACGTCGACACCTCGAGCAAAGGTTTGGATGGGGTCAACGGCTTCACTTTCCGCGATCCCACTCCCACCAGCCTCGATTATGCCCTCAACCGGGCGATACGGATGTGGTACGACAATCCGGATAGTTTCAACCGGGTGATTCGCAACGGCATGCGCTGCGACTATTCCTGGCGCGAGCCGGCCAGGCATTACGAGAACATCTATCATTACGTGAAAGCGTGACATCAACCCCTATGGAACAGCAAAAAACGGCATTTTCCGTCGAGACTCTCATACGCGCCCTTTGCGAAAACAAGGGATCAGATCTTCATATAACGGCCGGGAGTCCGCCCCGCATCCGCATCAGCGGGGCGCTCAGACCCTTGAACCTGCCGCCGCTCTCGCCCGAAATGTCCCAGGAACTCGTCTATTCCATTCTCAAGCCCGATCAGATTGCCAAGTTCGAACGGGAGAAGGAGCTTGACACCGCCTTCGGCCTTTCCGGCGTCGGCCGTTTCCGGGTGAATGTCTTTTACCAGCGGAGCGCCGTGGGCGCGTCATTTCGAACCATCCCTTTTGAAATTATGAACTTCGAGCAGTTGGGGCTGCCGATCGGAATATTCGAGCGCTTGTGTGCGTTGCCCAGGGGGCTGATTCTGGTCACCGGCGCCACCGGATCGGGGAAGTCCACCACTTTGGCCGCCATGGTGGACCACATCAACGCGACCGAGGATGGACATATCGTCACCATCGAGGATCCAATAGAATTTTTGCACCGCAACAAGCGCTGCCTGATCAACCAGCGGGAGATCGGCCCGGACACGCTGTCGTTCTCGGCCGCCTTGAAGCATGTGCTGCGGCAGGATCCGGACACCATTCTGATTGGGGAGATGCGCGACATGGAGACGGTCCAGCTTGGTCTCGAATTGTCCGAGACCGGGCACCTGACGCTGGCCACCCTTCACACTTCAGACGCGGTGCAGACAATAAACCGGATAATTGACATATTTCCGCACGGCCAGCAGCCGCAGATTCGGACGCAGCTTTCGTTTGTCATCGAAGCCATCATTTCCCAGCAGCTGGCCCGCATGGCGAATGGCCCCGGACGTTGCGTCGCCTTGGAATTGCTAATCGCCACCAGCGCCATTCGCGCCAATATCCGCGATGACAAGATTCATCAAATCTATTCCGCCATCCAGACGGGGGGAAAGGATGGCATGATCACGCTGAACGCTTCGCTGGCTCAATTGGTGGCGGAGGGGAAAATCACGCGCGAGACGGCTCTTGCCAGCACCGCCAGGGAAGAGGAGCTCGTCGAGCTCCTGGAAATTCAAACTATGCGCCAAGCCAGGAGGAAGGAGAAAGCCGTCTCCTCCTGGTGAAAGCCTGTGGCCGCGTACCGTGTTGTTGGCAGGGTACGCGTTGCGAAGGGGAGGATTTGCATGCCGAATTTCAAGTATGTGGCGAGGGACTCGTCCGGATCCAAGATCGAGGACAGTATTGAAGCGGCCGATGCGAAAGTCGCCCGGCAGATGCTCAAGCGCATGGGATTGAACGTTCTCACCATTTCCGAAAAGAAAAAAGGCTTCAGCTTGCCGTCCTTTGGCAACCCGAAGCCCAGGGCCAACCAAACCGATTTGGTGCTTTTCACCCGGCAATTCGCGACCATGGTCGAGGCCGGGCTGCCGGTTGTGGAAATCCTGGACATCCTGAACGAGCAGACCGACGACAAGGGTTTCAAGATGGTGGTGAACGACATACGGCAGGCGGTCCGGGGCGGGAGCGACCTTTCGACCGCCATGGCGAAATATCCGAAAGTATTCGCGACTCTTTATACCAATCTTGTCAAGGCCGGGGAGACGTCGGGCGATCTTGACGTTATCCTGAAGCGCCTGGCCGGCTACCTGGAGAAAAACCTTTCGCTGATCCGGAAAATCAAGTCTGCCATGACCTACCCCGTCATTTCGCTCGGCCTTATCCTCATCATCACCGTCGGCCTCATGGCTTTCATCGTCCCGCAGTTCGTGGACATCTTCAATAAGATGGGCGCCATCCTGCCGCTGCCGACCCGCATCGTCGTCGCTATCTCCGACGCCATGGTCGAATACTGGTACATGTGTCTCATGGTCCTGGCGGGCATTGTTGTAGCCCTCGTCATGGTCAAACGGACGGCCAAGGGGCGCCTGATTATCGACGGGATTAAATTGAAACTCCCCATATTCGGCGAGCTTTTCAAAAAAGTCGCGGTCAGCCGCTTTTCCCGGACTTTTTCCACCATGCTGCGCTCGGGAGTTCCCATGCTCGGCGCCCTCGACATCGTCGCCGGAACCGCCGGGAACGGGGTTGTGGAAAAAGCGGTGATGTCGGCCCGTGATGCCGTACGACACGGTGAAACCCTGGCATCCCCTCTGAGCGAATGCCCGGTGTTTCCGCCCATGGTGGTGCGCATGATAAGC
>JAITKH010000050.1 GCA_031278535.1 Planctomycetota bacterium
CACAGGTCAAAATGACCATTTTGCGAGGCTTTTTGCACGATTATCTTACAAAAAACACGGATTTTGCCCCTGCTGTCCAATAACAACTATAATAATTACAGCATGTTAGAAGGAGTAGAGGGCGATATATTTCCTTGTCGTGCTGGAGGGCGAGCGGGCGGAGGATTTCCGGTTAGCCCTGAAAAATGTTTCCGGGGCGGAGGGTCGCCGTCTCGGGTCGGAATCGGTCAGGCGGATCGTCACCACCATTCAGAATGACATCATTTCGGCGGGGTACATCACGACGCGGGTGTTTGCCGGGCCGCAGGATTTGAAGGAAGGCTTGCTGGTGGTCACCGTCAAGCCGGGCTATTTGAATAAAGTGTCCCTTTCGGAGGGGTCGGATACCCGCATCAGCCTGCTTGGCGGCATGCCGGTGGTCGAGGGCGAGTTGTTGAACGTCCGCGACGTCAAGCAGGGGCTGGAGAATTTCCGGCGGGTGCCGACTGCGTCGACGACGATGGAGTTGGTTCCCGGCCCGAGGGACGGCGAGACCGACATTGTGGTGAACCGGGATCAGAGGCGGCGGTTCCGGGGCCGTGCGGCTGTTGACAACGGCGGCGTCAAGGCGACGGGGAGGTATCAGGGGCGGCTGACGTTCAACGTCGACAACCTTCTTGGCATGAGCGACATGTTCTACGCCTCGGTGCATCACAGCCTGAACAAATGGGGGCATGAGGGAACCGACGGCTATTCCGCGCATTACTCGATTCCGCTGGGGTACAACCTGCTGTCCCTCAATTACGACCATTACAAGTACCGTGAGGATATCGCCGGGCTGTCGGTGCCGATGACCTACAGCGGCGTCACCGACCGGACGCGCTTCGACCCCTTCGGAGGAAGTTGCGTCACTGGCGAGGTGTCTGAACGCCTCAAACGGCAGTGGGTGTGTGCGGAACGTAACGCGGAGTATCTCGAAGGCGCGCTCGGGCGCTTTACGCCCGACAAAATGGAATTGCTCGCCGCTCGGCCATCCGTCGCTGCGAAGGTGGATGACGAATCGAACTACTACAAGATCCCTCGTCCAGGCATCCTCTGGAACGGCGGACACGGCGATGCGCTCTCCGAAGATGGAGGGAAAAAGCGCGCTATCAAGTCTGACGCGCCAAGGAAGACGTCGTGCCAGACGCGTAGCGACGCGGACGATGTTGGGCGCTTGTCCATGGCGGCCGGTGGGCGGAGCGGCGGATACGCATGACGCGGACTGTTCCCGCAAACATTTCGACTCTCCCGGGGTACCGGATCCTGTGGGAGAGGAAACCGACCACGGCGCGAATATTATGGATGTCGAGGGAATTGCATGACCCTGGGCGTTCCCGGATTCCGGCTTGACAGACGAACGGGAAAATCCTACAATGCATAAAACGATATTTGCGATCACGTCGCATCAATACAATCGCCCCATCAAGATCGCGGTCTCACAACCCCAGACGCGGAGAAGGCGATGCGCAAGTCCGGCGGATTGACGGCAGCGCTTGAAGATTATATCGAGGCCATTCTCAACCTTTCCCGCGGTGGTCAGGCTGCCCATTCCCGTGACATCGCCGAGACCCTGGGCGTTCACAAATCCACTGTTACCGCCGCCCTTCGCTCGCTTGGACAGATGCGTCTCATCAATTACAACACCTACAAGGCGGTCACCCTCACTCCCGAGGGGGCGAGGCTTGCGGAAGATGTGGCGCGTCGCCACCAGGCGCTCCGGAATTTTTTCGTGAACGTCCTGGGGGTGGAGTCGGGAATCGCGGAAAAGGCAGCCTGTGGCATGGAACACGCCGTTCCCCGCGAAATTATTGATCGCCTGGCGGATTTCGCTGCGGCCGTATTGCATTGCCCGCAGACGAACGGGATGCAGAACGGCGCCTGCAAAATCAAGGCGCGCCGGACCGCGCCGGAGTGAAAATACCCCCCGACGCAAACGTTGGTACGGCATTTTTCATGATCTTCGCGGCCGGACCGAAGCTCCTGCGGAAGAACGGCCAGCGATTTTTCGTCCGGGTTTCCGGTTTCGCATATTCGTCCGCCGTATTCGAAAATTCCACTTGCCTGTCCCGCGCCCGGTTTGGTACCGGAAAACAGGGATTCGGAGCGGTTTCGTGAAGGCTCCGGCGCTTGCGGGGGCGGTGTTCCGTTAATGCCGGACATGGCGGCGGCCATTGCCGGCCGTCCGGCGACGCGATGGAAGGATTGTTCATGACTTCAATCATCGACAAAATCTACCGGGGGCTGTGCCTGATCATCGTGGTTTTCCTGTCGCTCACAACCCTGATGGTTTTCATCAACACCTTTCTTCGCTATACATTCAAAAGCAGCATAATTTCCAGCGAGGAATTGAGCCGTTTCCTGTTCATCTGGACAATCTTTTGCGGCGGCATCGTGGCCATGGCCGACGACATCCACATCCGGGTGGACCTGGTAACCGCCATCCTGCCAAAATCAGTCAACCGGATTCTGTCCGCGGCCGTCAACCTCATATTGGCCGTGATCTCGGCCGTACTGGCTTACGGCGGCTATGTCCAGACATCCATAAACCTCACCAATTACGCTCCGGCCACCTATGTGCCGATGGGATATGTCTATTCCGTGGTGATCTTGTCGGGGAGTGGCATGTGCCTTATCTGCCTGGTCCGGGCGGTCAGGCCGTTTTTGTCCACCGGGGCCAAGGGAGGCGAGTCATGATCCTGGTTTTGTTCGTGGCGCTGCTGCTGGTCTCCATCCTGGCCGGCATTCCCATCGCCTTCGCGCTTCTGGTCTCCAGCCTGGGGCTGATGCTGTACCTTGACATGTACAACCTCAACCTGATAGCCGAGGTGGCCATAAGCGGAGCCAATAATTTCACCATGCTGGCGGTGCCGTTTTTCATCGTGGCGGGCGAAATCATGAATACCGGCGGCCTCGCCTGGCGCATCGTCGACATTCCCCTGAAGCTGTTCGGGCATCGCCGCGGGGGACTCGGCTACGTCGCTATTTCAGCCACCGTCATCATGGCCAGCCTTTCCGGCGCCGCCGTGGCCGACACCGCCGCCGTGGCGGCGCTCCTCATCCCCATGATGAACAAGGCGGGCTATCCCCTCAAAACCTCGTCCGGAATGATCGCGGCTGGCGGGATTCTCGCGCCCATCATTCCCCCGTCCATGCCTTTCATAATTTACGGAGTGGCGGCGAACCTGTCCATTTCGCGACTGTTCTTCGCCGGCATCGTCCCCGGGCTCCTGATGGGCATCGCCCTCCTGATCACGTGGTCATTTTATTGCCGCAGCCTAAAGGTGGAGTCGGCACCGCGCGCGACCGGGCGGGAAATCCTGGCCACCCTGCGAAGCAGCGTCTGGGCCCTGATGCTGCCGGTACTCATCATCGGCGGCTTCCGCCTGGGCTGGTTCACTCCCACCGAGGCCGGGGCGGTGGCGGCGGTGTACGCCTTTGTCGTCGCCAAATTCGTT
>JAITKH010000111.1 GCA_031278535.1 Planctomycetota bacterium
CGCAGTGGTGTACCAACCCCGGCTGAACACCAATTTGCTTTGGCGCAAGTATTCAGTGCAGAGGGCATCGAAATCATGGGTGATCT
This sequence comes from Planctomycetota bacterium, assembly GCA_031278535.1. Classification (GTDB taxonomy): domain Bacteria; phylum Planctomycetota; class SZUA-567; order SZUA-567; family SZUA-567; genus JAJBSZ01. The sequence continues at coordinate 87 of JAITKH010000111.1, forward strand.
TCTCGGCCGTCTTTTGTCCGTACCGTTCCTCCATGTATCGAATGATGGCCGGGGCATCGGCATACTTGCCGGGGAAGGCAGGCAGGGGCATGGCCAGGGCGGCGGCAATCTGCCGCAATTCGGCCTCAGCCAGCATGTCGTCTCCCTCACCGGCATAGCCGGGGTAGACGATGAACCGGCGGTTGTTCCAGTTCCAGTATATTTCCCAGGTCCGGCGATAGTATCTTTTTTGCGGACGAGGATAGTGCGTCTTCGGCATGGCCTTTCCTCTCGGTTGCTCTCTGTCCCGATAAAATCCGTGGGGCAAATCCGTGGGGCAAGGCTATTTGAAAGTTGCTTTTAGGTCAATAAAAAAACCGCAAACCCTTTGGTTTGCGGTGATTATTTTGGCTCCCCCGGCTGGATTCGAACCAGCGACCTGCGGATTAACAGTCCGACGCTCTACCAGCTGAGCTACAGGGGAACATCACAAATATATCCCTATCCTCCACGCCCGAAGTTCAGTTTCGGCCGCTGAGAAGCATTTTCGGAACGATTTCCGGGGAAAAATCGCCAAGGAACAAGACAACCCCGAAAACCATTTTCCTGAGCACCTAGCGACAAAAGTGTATGCGCATCCTAATCATGCCAACTGCGCTTGTCAAGGAGAAAACGAAATGCCTTGAGATTTTCCCCGACATTCCGCGCGAATTCGCGGCGGCATGCCTTGTTCACACACAGGCCGCGAAAAGCCGCGGAAAAGTCTCTCATCCGCTCTTTTCCCCGGCTTTCGCCTCCAGATACATCCGCATGGCCTCATCCGGATTGGCCGCTCGCTTTTCCCCGAAGACATGGGGATGCCTGCGTACAAGTTTCGCGGTGATTCCAGCCACCACATCGCGCCAGGTAAATAGCCCGGATTCCTCGGCAACGACTGTTGCCAGCATCAGATTGAGGAAAACATCGCCCAATTCCTCGCACTGGTGACGGGCGTTGCCCGAAGCCAAAGCTTCGGCCGCCTCCGCCGCCTCATCCAGAAGAGGCTTCCCCATGCTTTCCAGCGTTCTCGATCCGTCCCAGGGACAGCCGAATTCGGGATGGCGCAGATATCGTATCAAATCGTGGAACGGCCTGATGTTGTCTCCATCCGACCCCGGCCGCCACGGTTCGGGAATCCCGGAGTCATCTGTCTCGAAGGGAAACGCGGCATTTTGAATGTTTCGTCTCTCCATAATTTCCGTCTTGCCGCTCTTGCCAATCAAATGAAAATTCCTATCGCGGCCGTCCCCTTCTTTCCGCCATGGCTTTTTCATGGGCAAGCAGCCATTCCTTTTTTTCTAAGCCGGCGGAGAACCCGCCCAAACCGCCGTCCTTGTTGATCACCCGGTGGCAGGGAACGATGATTGGCAGGCAATTGGCGCCGTTGGCCTGGGCGACTGCCCGGCAGGCCCGAGGCCGGCCTACCCGCGCCGCCAGTTCGGAATAGGAAATGGTCGAGCCGTGGGGAATGCGGCAAAGTTCCTCCCATGTCCTGATCTGAAAGGGAGTTCCGGAAAAAGACACCCGCGTGCGGAAACGGCGCAAAGTACCGGAAAAATAGGCGTCCAATTCGCTGGCAATCAATTGGAGGACGGGGAGATCGGCACATTCATATTCGCTTCCCAACGCCTCTTGCAAGGCCGCTTTCCGCCGATTCGCCAACGAGTCGGCGAAAAGCAGGCGGACAAGCCTGCCGCCGCGTCCGGCCGCCAACAAATCCCCCAGGGGACCCGTTATCCAGGCGACATGGAGTGGTCCTGTGCGCCTGTTGTCCGAATCCGTTCCCGAAATGTGGCGAGGCATCACCTTCTCCTTCAAAATGCCGGCGCCGGAAATTATCGCGCTCCGGTCTTTTCCGTCAAACATCTTTTCTCGACGGGATTGACGGAAACGCCGTTACCGGTTACAGTGTCTGCCCGAGGGATTCACTTGACAAGGAAAGGCGGACAATGCCCGACGCTTCCACGCTTCGCCGAACCGCCCTCTACGCCAGGCATGCGGCTCTTGGCGCCAATCTGGCCGCCTTCGCCGGCTGGGAAATGCCCCTGTGGTATCGTGCCGGGGCGGTGAGGGAACATCTGGCCGTCATCCAGTCCGCCGGACTGTTCGACACTAGCCATATGGACGTCTTTTTCGCTTCGGGGCCGGGAGCGAAACCCCTGCTTGACTATGCCTTCACCCGGGATCTTTCCCGGATCAGGCCGGGGCGGGCGCTGTACGGAGCCTTCCTTGATCGGGACGGCCATACGGTGGACGACGCCATCCTCTACCCCCTAGGGCCGGACCGCTTCGCCGTGGTGGTCAACGCCGGCATGGGTCCGGTGGTGACGGCGCACCTGAAAGGGTTGCCGGACGCCGGCGGCGTCGACCTGCGCGAGCCTGATCGGCGGCTGGGCAAACTGGATTTGCAGGGTCCGGCCTCGCCCGCGATCCTCTGGGAAGCTGTCGATGGAGCGGATCGGCTTTTTGCCGACATGCCATATTTCTCCTTCGCGGGCGACTTCGATCTGGAAGCGGGCGGGATTCGTCTGCGGAACGGTACGCCGATCCTGCTTTCCCGGACCGGCTACACCGGCGAAATCGGGTTCGAAATTTTCCTCCCTCTTGATCGAATGGACGAAACCTGGGATAGCCTGTCGCGCTTCGGAGCCGAATCGGGGCTGCTCCCCTGCGGCCTGGCGGCGCGGGACTCGCTCCGGACCGGCGCTCTGCTTCCGCTCAGCCACCAGGATATCGGCCCCTGGCCCTACGTCAACCATCCCTGGCTTTTCGCCCTGCCTCTCAAGAAGGACGGAAGCTTTTCTTTCACCAAGGATTTTATGGGGGCATCAGCTCTTCATCCTGAAGGAAATCCCCATACATTCCCCTTCGCCGGATTCGATCAGCGGCGAGTGGATCCGCGCGGAGCCAAGGTTCTCTTGAATGGAGAAGAGATGGGGGACGTCCTCACCATCGTCTCCGACATGGCAATCGGGAGAATCGACGACGTCATCGTCAGTCTGGCCGACCCGAACCGGCCGGAAGGTTGGGCGCCTCGCGGCTTGTCCTGCGGCTTTGTCCGGGTGAAGCGCCGCTTGGAATCGGGTACAAAGCTCGTCCTGCAGGACGCGAGAAGAAAGATAGAAGTGGAGATTGTGAAAAGCATTCGCCCGAATCGGACTGCGACCAGGAGACTTCCATGAAGAAACCAGCGGAAATCGTTATTCCCGAAACGCTTCGATACGCCAAAGACCACGAATGGATGTCATTGATCGCACCTTTCCGCGTCGGAGTTTCCGATTTTGCCCAGGATCAATTGGGCGACATCACCTATGTCGAATTGCCCGAGCCCGGGGCCGCCTTTGCGGCGGGCCAGGAATTCGGCTCGCTCGAATCCATCAAATCGGTAAGTCCTCTCTATCTGCCGGCCGACGGCAAAGTGGCGGCAATCAATGAAAGATTGCGCGACGATCCCGGTTTGGTCAACCAGGATCCCTATGGCGCGGGCTGGTTGGTCGAAATCGAGCTTTTCCGGCCTGAACAGGCCGCCCTGCTCATGGACGCGGCCGCGTATCGCCGGCATATCGGCACAGAGGCGTGAGCATGCGCTACTTTCCCCATACGAAAGAGGACATCGGACGGATGCTCGCCGTCGTCGGCGCGAAAAGCCTGGACGACCTTTTCGCCGACATCCCTCCCGAATGCCTGCTTGATCGGCCGCTCGGCCTGCCCGGACCGATCAGCGAATGGGAGTTGGTTCGGCGCCTGGAAGAAATGGCGGCCGAAGCCGGCGGGGACTGGAAGGTTTTTGTCGGCGCCGGATCCCAGCCGCATCATATTCCGGCCGTGGTTCCCGCCCTGGCCGGGCGCTCCGAATTTCTGACCGCCTACACTCCTTACCAACCCGAGATTAGTCAAGGAACGCTTCAGGCGATTTTCGAGTTCCAGACCCTGATCGCCCGCCTTTTCGGACTTGCCGTGGCCAATGCCAGTTTGTACGACGGCGCCACCGCCATGGCCGAGGCGGTCCTCATGGCCGGGCGGATCAGGGGCGGAAGGAATGTCGCGGTGAGCGAACTGGCGCACCCGCACTGGCGGGAAACGCTTACCGCCTATCTTGCCCCGGTTCCGGACGCCAGGATCCTCGCGCTGCCGTCCGGACCGGACGGGCGAACCGATTTCTCGCGGCTGGGGGAGTTGCCGAATCCTTCCGTTCTCGTGGTGCAGTCGCCCAACTTTCTCGGGGCGTTCGAAGATCTGCCGGCGGCGGCGGAACATGTCCACGCCGCCGGGGGTCTGCTTGCCGCCGGGATCAGCGAGCCCTTCGCCCTGGGGCTTGCCAAGTCCCCCGGCGCCCTTGGAGCCGACATCGCCTTCGGCGAGGGGCAAAGTCTCGGTCTTCCCCAATCGTTCGGCGGTCCCGGCCTGGGCCTTCTGGCCGCCCGCGCCGAATACATGCGGCAGATGCCGGGACGCCTGGTGGGCGAAACGACGGATACCCGGGGAAGGCGAGGCTTTGTCCTCACTCTTTCCGCCCGGGAACAGCACATTCGGCGGGCCAGGGCGGTTTCAAACATCTGTTCAAACGCCGGCCATTCCGCCCTTACGGCAGCCGTATTCATGGCTGCAATCGGCGCCGACGGCTTCCGGAAGACGGCGCAGGCCAATCTCGATCTGGCCGAGCGTCTCAAAGCCGGCCTGCTCGCTCTTGGCTTCCGTCGTCTGAACGATGCCCCCACTTTCAACGAATTTGCCCTTCGCGTCCCGGATTGGTTCCCCGCCCGGCATGCCGAACTGCAGAAACGGCGTATCCTGGCCGGGCTTCCCCTGGCGGGATATGGGCGGGCATGGGCGGATGCCTGGCTCTTCGGCGTCACCGAAACCGCCGGGAAGGACGGGGTTGACGCTTTGCTGCGGGAGATGCGGCCATGACGGAGAACGACGCGGCGGCGGCCGGAATCGGCCGCTCCGGGCTGGTTTTGGAAGAACCGCTTTTATGGGAGCGGGGACGGGCCGGGCGTTCCGGCATGAGCGTGGAGGAAAGCGGCCTGTCCGCCGTCCGGCTTCCGGCGGAAATTGCCGGGGACGGTCCCGACTGGCCCAACCTCTCCGAACCGGAAGTGGTTCGCCATTACACCCGCCTCTCGACCTGGAACTTCGGAGTCGACACGGGGATGTATCCGCTGGGCAGTTGCACCATGAAATACAATCCGAAGATTAACGAATTCCTGGCTTCCCTCCCGGGATTCGCCAAGGCGCATCCCCTGCTGCCGGAGTCGGCGGCGCAGGGAGCGCTCCGGCTGATCCGCGAGCTGGAGGAATTTCTCGCCGAAATTGTCGGCCTTGAGGCGGCCACGCTTCAACCGGCGGCCGGCGCCCACGGGGAATTGTGCGGCATGCTGATGATTGCCGCCTGGCATCGGCAAAACGGCGGTCGCCGGGACAAGGTGCTTATTCCCGATACCGCCCATGGCACCAATCCGGCATCGGCCGCCATGTGCGGAATGGGCGAGGTGAAAGTTCCGCTGGGGCGGGATGGATGCCTGGAAACGGCGACCGTGGCCGGCCTGATGGACGAACATACCGCCGGCATCATGATCACCAATCCCAATACCCTGGGGCTGTTTGAGTCGAACCTGCCGGAAATCTGCCGCCTGGTACACGAACGCGGAGGGCTGGTGTATGCCGACGGCGCCAACCTGAACGCCATCATGGGCAGGGTTGACATGGGGAAGATCGGCGTGGATGTTCTCCACTACAATCTCCACAAGTCGATGTCCACTCCGCACGGAGGCGGCGGCCCAGGGGCGGGTCCGGTGGCAGTGGGCGAAAGGCTGATCCCCTATCTTCCCGGCCCTCGGGTGGAGCGGCTGGCGGACGGGAGCCACGTCTGGAAGCGCGACTTGCCGCTTTCAATCGGGAGACTCCATGCCTTTCACGGCCAATTCGCCGTTTGCCTCAGGGCCTACGCCTACATCCTCAGCCTCGGACCGGAAATCCGGACTGCGAGCGGCCTTGCCGTCCTCAACGCCAATTACTTGCAGGCGAAGCTGAAACATGCCTTTGATTTGCCCTTCGACCGCCGCTGCATGCACGAATGCGTTTTCACTGACGCCAAGCAGAAGAAGCGCGGCGTCTCCACCCTTGACATGGCCAAGCGCCTGATCGATCTGGGCTACCATCCCCCGACCGTCTACTTTCCCCTGGTGGTGAGTGGCGCCATGATGATCGAACCCACGGAAAGCGAATGCAAGGAGGATCTTGACGCCTTTATCGCCGCCCTCCTTCGGGTGGCGAACGAGGCGGAGAATCATCCCGACCTGTTGCGCAACGCGCCAGTCCGTTCCCTAGCCGGACGCATGGACGAGACGACCGCCGCCCGTCGCCCCCGTCTCACCGGCGACATGGGGAGGGGAGGCGATGCTTGAGCGCGTGGCTGTCGATACCCACACCCACTGCGTTCTTTCCGGACATGCCTGGAGTACGCTCCGCGAAAACGCGGCGGCGGCGGCCCGGCGGGGTCTGGACGGATTCTGCCTCACCGATCACGGCCACGCCATGCCCGGGGCAGGACCCTTCTTCCTCGCCTCGGCGCAGAAAATGCTGCCGGAGCGCGTCGCGGGAGTACGAGTGTTCTATGGCGTCGAGGCGAACATCACCGACCTCAAGGGCGGCATGGACATCGACGACAAGTCGCTCCTGAGCGCGGAGTTCGTCGTCGCCAGCATGCACGATCTCTGCCTGACCCCGGGAACGCCCCGGGAAAACACCGAAGCCTATCTGGGAGTGCTGCGCCATCCCGCTGTCGATGTGATAGGCCATATGGACGACCGGCGGACGCCGAGCGAGTTTGTGACCGTGATCCGAGAAGCCGGCCGATTGGGAAAACTGATCGAGATCAATAACAACTCCCTTCTTATTCGCAAGGGCAGCCGGGAGAGGGTGGAGGAGATGGCACGCCTCTGCGGCGAACTGAACGTCGAAGTGGCTGTGGCAAGCGATGCCCATTTCGACGAGATGATTGGGGCTGTGGAACCGGCTTTGGAACTGCTGGGGCGAATCGGTTTTCCTGATCGGCTGGTGATCAACCGCGACATGGAGGCTTTCTCCTCCTACTTGGCAAAGCGGGAAACCAGGGTGGACCCGGCGTGGAACGAACGCTTCGGCGTCTCCGGTTCCAT
>JAITKH010000052.1 GCA_031278535.1 Planctomycetota bacterium
TCTGCGGCCCGACCCCGAACTGTCCGGCTTGCCGCCTGGCCTCCGAATGCAACTATTTCAACCGTCCCCGCAAACCCGAAATTTCCCGCCGGACGCCAGCCGACCGACTGCTGGACGGACAGGCCGTTTCCGTTTCCGATGCCGAACTTCTGGCCGCGCTTTTCTTCGGCGAGAAGGCGACCGGCCAGGAAAAGGCGATTCCCGCCCTGTTCGATCGATATGGCCGGTTGAGCGCCATGTTCCGTGCCGATCCGCGCGAGTACTCGGCTCTCCGAAATGTGGAAAGGGGGCAGGCCGTTCGCCTGGCCGCCGCCGCCGCCCTGCATCGCCGAACCCTGGCCGAAATCCGGGATGCGAAGATAGTGATTGGCTCGGCGTCCGACATGTATCACCATTACGCGGACTGGTTCCGAGAAACAGAAGGAAGCGCCACGCTGACAGTGTTGCTTGACACCAATAATCAGGTGATCCGCGCCATTCTCCTGGCCGGAGGATCCAGCAGGGCAAACCCCGCGGACATCGCGCGCCAGGCGCTGCTCGACAACGCTCCGCGCCTGGCGGTACTTCGCAATACCGCCGGTCCCATCGCCCCGCCGTCCCTGGACGAGGCCGATTTTGATCGGCGCCTCGCCTCCATTTGCGCTATTATTGGCATCAGGCTCGTCGATCACGTGATAGTGGGAAACAACGGGTATTACAGTTTCGCCGAAGCCGGCACTCTCGCCCAAGGCTGAATCCAATCGGATCAGGAAGGGGAAGAGAACATGAGCCTGTCTCTCAAACGCTGGATCATTCTCTTCGCCGGCGTGATTGCCAACATCTGCCAGGGCGTCGCCTACACGTCCAGCATCTTCATGCGTCCTCTCGGCGAAGCGCTCGGACGGGCGGAAAGCGAATGGCCGAGCGAATGGGGATTCATCTTCGCCATGACGCTGGCCTGCCTTCCGGCCGGCATGCTGCTTTCCGGAAAACTGGCCGATCTTGGCCGTACCCGCCTTACCATAGGACTTGGGGCGGCGCTTTTCGGCTTCGGCCTGATCCTGGCGGGATTTGGCGGTTCTGTCGTTTGGCTGGCGATCACCTTGGGCGTAATGACCTCTGTGGGCAGCGGCTGCGCCTATGGTACGGTGATCGGATCGGTTGTCCGGTGGTTTCCCGACCGGCGCGGCTTCGCTTCCGGCATAGCGGTGGCCGCGGTCGGCGTCGGCCCCATCGTCCTCGCCCCGGTGGCCAACGCCTTGATGGCCGCCTACGGGGTCATGGCCATGTTCAAGATTCTCGGCGCGATTTGCCTTGCCGCCATGGGCGCAGCCGCTTTCTGCATTGTCAATCCGCCGGCCGGATATGCTCCCGCCGGCTGGACGCCGCCGCTCTCCGCTGCCGGAGGCTCCGCCCGTACCGAGGACGTGGATTGGCGCGACATGCTCCGCCGCTCCCGTTTCTGGCTTCTCTACGCCTGTTACTTCTGCGGCGTTTTCGCCGGAATCCTGGTAAACAGTTTTGCCGCTCCCATCGCCGCCGAACTGGCATCCGGGAGCATCGCCGATCCGGCCGTTCTCGCGGCAACGACTCGGAGCGCCTCCGCCTCCGCAGTGATGCTCTTCGCCTTCGCCAGCGCCGGTGGACGGGTACTTTGGGGATTCCTCTCCGACATGTTGGGCAGGGTGTTCATGATCGGCTGCGCCTTCGTGCTCACCGCCATTGCCATGTTCGCCTTGTACGCCGGTCTTGCGATAGACGGCGTCTTTCTTCCCTGCCTGTTCGCGGCCGGACTATGCTACGGCGGTATTTTCGGAACGTTTCCAAGTCTGTCGGCCGAGTCGTTCGGCCTGAAGAACGCGGCCGTCAATTTGGCCATCCTCTTCAGTTCCTTTTCGCTGGTGGCGATTCTGGCGCCCCAGGTGGTAGCGCATTATCGTGCGGGCGGAATTGCCGATCACCCGAAGGCGTTCCTGGTGGCGGGCTGCGTTGCGGTTGCGGGAACGTTTTTATCGATAGTAGTCGGCCGGACCATGCGAAAGGGCAAACCTTGAGTTCCTCCAACGGCAATGATTGGGCGAAAATCATGGGCAGGGACGCCTACGCGATTCTCACCGGACTGGAAGTGCTCCGGGCCGATCCGGGACTGGCGGAAGTACGATTGGCGGTCACACCCCAGGTGGTAAATGGCCATGGCAGCCTCCACGGCGGCGCGCTTTTCACTCTGGCGGACTATGCCGCCGCCATCGCCGCCAATCTGAACGGCGGACCTTCGGTGGCGGCGAACGCGACCATATCCTACCTCAAACCGGTACGGGAAGGCTGGGTGACGGCCAAGGCGATCACGGTACGGAACGGCCGGAGGATGAAGGTGCAACGGGTGGATGTTTTTGATTCCCAAGGAGAATTGTGCGCGATCTTCCAATGCGGCGCCATGACGGTTTCTCTCCCCAACAGCGGGGGCGGACCAGCTTGACGCCGAATTATTTTTCCTCATAATTGTTTTACGCGGGGTATCGACGCCCGCTCGGGGATGTACATTTTCTCGGGGGTAACCACATGCGAAAATCTCTGTTGTTGCCGCTGCTCCTGACCGGCATTGCATTTTTCCCGGGTTGCGGCAGGATCGGCGGTCCCCGTTTCTGGTGGGATGATCGGAACCAGACCCGGCTTCCCGACAGCTACCAGTTGCCGGACGAACCCGGCGCCCTCCCGGAAGCCGGCATTCCCCGGCAGGCGGATCCGTCCGGCCAGGATCTTTCCGAAGACAGTCTTCGCGACTATCGGACAAATCCGGATTACGAGGAGGAGAGGCAGAAAAGCGAGGCGTCGCTGCTTGATTTTTAAGGAAATCCAGGCATGGGCAACAAACCGGAATATCTCTCCGACGACTTCCGCAATCTCGACCCTTGGCGCATTTTCCGCATCATGGCCGAATTCGTCGAGGGGTTCGAGATTCTGGCGCAGATCGCCAACGGCGTGAGCGTCTTCGGATCGGCCAGAACCCCGGAATGCGACCGTTACTATCAACTGGCGGTCGAGATGGGCCGGGAATTGGCCAAAGCCGGCTACACCGTCATCACCGGGGGCGGCCCCGGGATCATGGAGGCGGCTAACCGCGGGGCAAAGGAGGCCGGCGGCGAATCGATCGGCCTCAATATCGATCTTCCATACGAACAAAAACCGAATCCGTATATCGGCAAGCTTCTTTCCTTCCGCTATTTCTTTTGCCGCAAGGTGATGTTCTCCAAATATTCCCAAGCGCTGGTGGCTTTTCCCGGCGGATTCGGAACGCTGGACGAACTTTTCGAGCATCTCACCCTGACCCAGACCAAAAAAATTCCCTCGCTCCCAATCGTCCTGATCGGCTCCGAATACTGGCGCGGCATGATAGCCTGGATTCGCGATCAGGTGCTCTCGGAATACAACTATATAAGCCCGAAAGACATGTCGCTTTTCCGAATCGTCGACACGCCGGCAGAAGCCATGGATGTCCTCAAAAAATGGATTCCAACCGCACAGGCCAGCCGCGATTCGGCCCGCCTGTCGGCGCGGGGAAAGTAGGGCGCCATGCTCAAGCGCGTCCGGTTCAAGGACGAGGAGGAAAAATCGCGCGAAGAACGCCTGGCCCACATCGGGCTGATGGCGGCCGGACTTATTCACGAAATCAAGACGCCTCTCCATGCCATCCAGCTGAACGCCCAGATGCTGATGGAGGACGCTTTCCGCCTTCCGCCGGATATCAGGCCTAAATTCGAGCGGCGCAGCAGCCGGGTCCATCACGAGGTTCAATCCCTTGCCCGCATGCTCGACGCCTTTCTCTCTCTTGCCCGGCCGACCAGGATCGATCCGGTGCCCACCGATCTCAATCGATTCCTCCGCGATCTCATGGAATTTGTCGAACCCGAGATGGATGCGGCCGACATTATCCTCGAATCGAATCTGGCGAGCGACATGTACCCGGTAGTCATGGACAAGCACCAATTCACCCATGTCGTCCTGAATCTCCTCCGGAACGCCGCCGAATCCATAGAGCAGCTCCGGGAAAAATCGGACGCCGACATCGAGGGCCGCATAGCCGTGGCCACGGCCGAGGACGACGCCGAGATCAGCCTGATCGTGCAGGACAACGGCATTGGCGTACCGCCCGGCGACGAAGAAAAAATTTTCGAATTCTTTTATACCACCAAGCCCAAGGGCACGGGACTGGGTCTCGCCCTGGTGCAGAGCATCATCGAGGAACATCGGGGAAAGATTCGCGTCGATCCGACCATGGATCGAGGCGCCCGTTTTGTCGTCACCCTGCCGCGCGGCCGTTTCCTGGAATTCCGCGAAGAAAATTCCCAGGAAAAGAGTGCTGCAGCCGGAAAACGGATATGACGGGAAACAATCTGATGGAAAGGCTTATGGAATTGAAACAGCGGCGGAACGCCGTGATTCTCGCCCATTCCTACCAGACGCCGGAGGTGCAAGACGCGGCGGATCACGTTGGCGACAGCCTTGGACTGTCCCGATTGGCGGCCGAGACCAATGCCGACGTGATCCTCTTCTGCGGCGTCCATTTCATGGCGGAGACGGCGGCCATCCTCTCGCCGAACAAAACGGTACTTCTTCCCGATGCCAATGCCGGGTGCCCCATGGCCAATATGGTCGCGCCGCGGCAGCTTCGGGAGTGGAGAGAAAGGAACCCGGATGCGACAGTTGTCACCTACGTCAACTCGTCCGCCGCCGTCAAGGCTCTCTCGGACATTTGCTGCACCAGCGCCAATGCGGTGGATGTGGTCGCACGCATTCCCGAAGACAGGCGAACGCTTTTCGTGCCGGATCGCAACCTCGGGCATTACGTCGCCTCCAAGCTTGGCCGCAAGCTTGAATTGTGGAACGGCTTCTGTCCCACCCATGAACGGATCCTTCCCGAAATGGCCGACGCCGCAAAGAAGAACTAC
>JAITKH010000060.1 GCA_031278535.1 Planctomycetota bacterium
CGACGAGCTACCAGACTGCTCCACCCCGCGATATGACATCCAAACCACCACCCTGTACCGGACGCAAAAACACGACCAACCACGACCAACAAGATTTTCCCATGCCTCTCGCTACCTGATTATATGCCTTTTCTGCCACTTGTCAACAGTTTTCTTGCTTTTTATGCCGTAGTTGGAGAAAATCGGTCCGCAGTTTCCGACCGGAAAGAGAGATGCCCGAAACGGCAGAAAAGGATGTCGGGAAGCGGGAAGAAGGATGATTGAATGCCGGACAAATCTGCCGTCTTGCTCCATGTCTGCTGCGCTCCTTGCCTTGCAGCCGTCCGGACCAGCCTCGCCCTGGCCAGGAGGGACAGGCACTTTCCGATCGCCGGACTGTTGTTTTACAATCCCAATATTCATCCCCTCATCGAATTCCGCCGTCGCGAAAAAGCCGTGCGGGTTTATCTTGAAAGAGATCCCTTTCCGGCGGAAATTGTATCCGAATACGGGCTTCGGCCGTTTCTCGGACGTCTTGCCGTTGCCGGCTGGCCGCTTGATGATCGGAAGAAGCGCTGTACCGAATGCTATCGGCTGCGCCTGGAAAAAACGGCGGAAACCGCCCGATCCCGCAATCTCGCCGCCATTTCGACCACTCTTCTGGCGAGTCGCGAACAGGATCGGAACCTAGTGGCGGATGTCGGAAGGGAGGCTGCCGCCAGGTTCGGCGTGACGTTCGCCGAAGCAGATTTGCGGCTGGCCGAACCGGAGGAGAGGTCGCTTCGCGGCATTTACCGGCAGCAGTATTGCGGTTGCATTTTTTCAGAGGAGGAACGCCATCGGAATGACGGGAAACACCGCTATAAAGGAAATGGAATTCCGCATGACGGAAGAATCGTTCGACACCAGTGCTTCACAAAGTCTGAATCTTTGAGCGAGACATTGCGGGGAGCGCCCCCGATTCGCCCCGCTTCCGCCTCCGGGGAAATGAATTCCCCTTCGGCATCGGATGCCGATTCCGGAGCAAATGGGCTTCGGTACCCGTAAAATCAGCCTTTTCAAACCGCCATCTGGATCGACGGTTGCATATCCAAGGGAACGACAATGCGCGGTTGGTTCTTGAGATTTCTTTTTCTTGCTCTACTGGGAGCGGGTTTTTATTTCGCCGCCTTCCATGACGCACCGGATCTCGGCCTTTCCCGGACCGGAAACGCCCTTCTCGCCGCCACTCTGGGACGCGGTCAGAGCCAGCCGATCATCCGCGTCCTGGTGGGAGAAGCGTTGGAGAGAGCTGTCCTCAGCGTCAACGGCCGCATATCCATAGATGCCGTTGGCATGGATACCCGCCGGCACAGCGGCGATTTCGCCCAATCGGTTACGGTGGAAGTCACTCCGACAGGCCAGGGAATAAAACTCGGGAGTGATCGCTATATCCGGGTGCGCCTCAGAACTCTGGATAGCCAACCGCTGCGCCTGACCTGGCAGTCGGGCAACGAGGAAAAGTCGATTGCCATTTCCCACGAAGTGGAAATATACGGCACTCATGTCGAGATGGGCGGGAGGAAATTGCCGCGTCTCAGGATTCTTGCCCGGCTTCCCATAGAAGAATACCTGTACGGTGTGGTGGCCGGTGAGGTTCCCAGCAGTTGGCCGATTGAAGCCATCCGGGCCCAGGCGGTTGCCAGCCGTTCCTTCGCCTATTTCGAGATATGCAGTCGCGCGAACGATGAATACGACGTTTACGCCGACACCCGTTCCCAGGTTTGGCGGCCATCTTCGGTGGTGGAGCCCCAGGTGCGCCACGCCGTCGATTCCACCGTCGGCGTAGTGCTTACCGAGAGAAACGTGTTGCTCAAGACCTTTTTTCATTCTGAATGCGGCGGCTTCACCGCCGACGCCAGATGGGTTTTTACCCGGACGCCTGTCCTGGCGCTCTCGGGCGTTTCCTGCCCCCGCTGTTCATTGCCGGCGAATCGCCCCACTTCCTGGCGGGTAACCTACAGTCGCCAGGAAGTGACGGAACGACTCCGCAGGGCGGGGATTTTGAAACAACCCGGGGAGATTCGGGTAATTCAAGCGTTGGATCACCGGGGGCAGCCCATGGGTCGCCGTCTTGGCCGGGCGGTGAGCATGGAAATTACCCTGGCCGGTGATCGCGGCGGGAATATCCGCATTCCGGCCAACGATTTCCGCCTTGCCATGGGGTCAGACCGCAAGAATGTCGCCAGCACCTACATGACGGTCGAGGAGGGGGACGAATCGCGCATCATTTTCGCCGGTTACGGCTGGGGCCACGGGGTCGGACTCTGCCAATACGGCGCTTCCTATGCCGCCGATAAATTGAGCTACAACTTCCTTGACATCCTCGCTTTGTATTTTCCCGGCTCCAAGCCTGTCCGCGTGTGGGGCGGCGGAGGCGCGGGCCGCTGAACCGCTTCGAAACGAAAAAACGGCGGATTGGCATCCGCCGTCTCCAAACGTACGCCTCTTTCCTATGGCAATTCATAACCGCCCCCGAAAAAAGTCGATGGCTCTGGGGGACAATTTATGATATAGCGTATTGCATTCAAGATAAATTGTCAACACGATATCGGTAATACTTTGTGGAAAAACGCGGTACTCGCCGGGTAACTCCTTGAATTTTGGCATCCATCCGGTTAGCAGACAGGTTTCGTTTCACTTCCATTCCTTGCTTCTTTTCCATATGTCGATTGGAGCCCCCCCCCCCCCACGTTCCCGCGATCTTCATTACGGCGGATTCGCCAAGATGAAAAAATCCGGGGAATTTCTCCATGCATTCGGGGCAATGTTCATTTCCTTGAATTCGTCAATATCACCCATGTTTAAATTTCCCGCGTCGCAAGCGGCGCAAAGCCGAACAAGTTTTCCGTCGCGCCATTTTGCCCAGCCATCGGCCCTCGCCGTTCAGTACGTTACGAAATACTGCACCTTCCCGAATGCGCGACTCCACTCGGCAATATAATTCAGGGCCGCACCGTCTTTGTATATTTCAAAAAAGCGGTCAACAAAATCCGTGCCTTGTACCAACACCCATCCGGATATTGGCGGTGTTACCGCAAGAAAGCAGGGAATTGCAGGCAATTTGTGGGTAAGACGGAGACCGGAATACGTGAGGCCTTCAGCCCATGATTGCCATTCCGGTTCAGGGATTCCAAGGGATAACGGCACTCTTTCAGTGAAATCGGATTGAAACGCCAGCCATCCTGTTTTGTATCCAAACCCTTCTACCTCTTCCTTCAGAACGGGATTCGGTTTGGGAGGAATTATTGACGCCGCTCCCGGATCATAGTCGTCTCGCTCGGCCCATAGCGCAAGCTGTTTGTTTGCAGTGGCTCGATGATGCGCCCAATATCGCTCACAATCATTTGAAATGCTTGATGCATCTTCGGACACAATAATTCCTCAACAAACGAATCGCACACCCTTGACGGTGTGTTTATCCACTCCGGTAACGGCCAGTGAAGGGGAGAGGAAGGATTATTTCCTTGCCGCCTGTTTCTCGAACATTTTTCCCAACCGCCTGCAGGTGATGTCGGAGAATTTCAATTCGCGCAACTTGTCCACGACAGTCTTGGCGTCCACCGGCCCCATGTTCATCACCGCCTCCTTCGCGGCCGGAAGTTCTTCGTTGAAGACAATTTCTCCAAGCTGTTCAGCCAGTTCGGTGGTCTTGTCGATGACGCCGGCGGCAAAATTGAGAAGATTCTGGTGTTGGGCAACGTTGACACCCTTCTGCAAAGCGGCGCGGGCGATTTGCCGGGCTTTGGTGGCGGCGGAAAAAACGGCCCGTACCATGCGCAGCGCTTCGGCATTCCTCTTGCTTCGCCGGAGAATGGCGATAAGCAGGTTCATAATATTGATCTCATACTTGGGATCGGTGCCGGAAGCGTTGTTCAAGACATCCTGGTAACAGGCGAGAGAGATTTCAAGAGCTTGATCTTCTGAAACCGGAATGCCTGGCCATTCGGTTTTGAAGCTTTCAAGAAAGGCGGAATGGGAGTCGAAACCTGTTGGAATATTCTCCTCCGGCAAGGCCAGAGTCGCTTTTTCCCGGTATAGCCAGGCGAGCCGGAGATAGAAGCGGGCAAGCTTGGGATGCTGGCGCATGCTGGAGGACAGCAACTCCTGTTCGTGAATCGCCAGGAGATGCGCAAGAATTACCGAGTCGACCGAATAGGCGTCTTTGGAAAAGTCGATTGTCTCACCCATGCGGGCTATCATGCTGTTGGGCATCCGGGAATGGATAAGGAGTTTTTCCTTAATAAGCTCCAGTTTCCCTTTCGATTTGTCTTCGCCCCGAAACACCTCTTTTTCATCGCAAAAATGGCAGGTTGGACAGTGCCAGATATGATAAAAATTCGGACGTATCTGGGCAAATTCGGGATTTTCCCACTTGTATGTGGCGACATGGGTATCTTCTTCCACCACATCGGGCTGATACATGCGGGATTTGATGTACCGTTGAGTTGACTCGATATCGCAAAACGGGCACTTGATCTTCACCGGGACAAAAGGAGTTTCCTTCGCCATCGAAAATCCTCCCGTTCACGTTTGGATATCATTGCATCATTGTGCCAAATCCAGTTCTGTTTCTGAATGCGGAGCAATCGGAACGCTTTCCAGACCCGTCGCCGGAGCGACTGGCGCTTCGGCCGGGGCGGCCGGAATGTTTTCCGAAGTTGCCGGCGGGATGGTCTGGACAGGCGGAGCGACCGGCGCTTCGGCCGGGGCGGCCGGAATGTTTTCCGAAGTTGCCGGCGGAATGGTCTGG
>JAITKH010000092.1 GCA_031278535.1 Planctomycetota bacterium
TGGCCGGACTTGGGCCAAACGTCGCGTACCGGCGATTCGACATCACCAAAACCGGCGGGACGCGGGATTTTGTCGCCGGAGTGAGCAAGGAATTCGGAACGGTCACCATTCTGGTCAACAACGCCGGGGTTCACTGCAAAAAACCGATCGAGGAAATGACGCCGGAAGATTTTTCCCGCGTCCTCGACGTGCACCTGGTCGGCGCTTTCGCCTTGACCCGGGCGGCGATTCCGGACATGAAGGCGCATGGTGGCGGCAGCGTGATTTTCCAGGCCAGCATGACCAGTTTCATCGGCCAACCTTTCGTCGCCGGCTATTCTGCGGCCAAGGCGGGACTGCTCGGCCTCGTTCGCACCCTGGCCAGTGAATGCGGGGCCGACGGCGTACGGGTCAACGCCATAGCGCCCGGCTGGATCGAAACGCCCATGTTCCGCCAAGCGGTCGACAACGACGCGACGCGCCTGGCGAAGATTCTCGGCCGCATACCCATGAAAAAGATCGGCCATCCCGACGACATCGGCATGGCCGCCGTTTTTCTGGCCAGCGAAGCCGCCAGATACATCAACGGCGTCTGCCTGCCCGTTGACGGTGGCGCGCTCATAGGATTTTGAGGCTTGATCCGCCAACGGCGGACTCAGCAAAGGAACTAGGCCATGCCCGACCGCTTTTCCGAGGATCTGCTGCTCGCCAATCAGACCGGCAAGCGCCTGTATCGCGAATATGCCGAGCGCCTCCCGATCATTGATTTTCACTGCCATCTGCTTCCGCGTGAAATCCGCGAAAACCGCGTTTTCGCCGACCTGGGCGAAATGTGGCTCGGTCGCGATCATTACAAATGGCGGGTCATGCGCGCCTTCGGCATCGACGAGAAATACATCACCGGCGCCGCCGATTATCGCGAAAAATTCCTGGCCTTCGCCAAAATCCTCCCCGAATTGATCGGCAATCCCCTCTATGTCTGGTGTGCGCTTGAGTTGAAGCGCTACTTCGGCATCGATGAACCATTAGCGGCCGGAAACGCGGAGGACGTCTATTGGCACACACGGGAAATGATCGCCCGGGAGAACATCACTCCGCGCCGGTGCATGGAAAAATCCGGGGTCGAGATCGTCTGCACCACCGACGATCCCGCCGATTCGCTGGAACACCATATCGCCCTCGGCAATGGGGAGAGCGGCGGCCCGCGCGTTCTGCCCGCTTTCCGGCCGGACAAGAGCCTGTATTGCGAGAAACCGCATTTCCCCGCTTACGTCGCGGAATTGGGAAAAGCCTCCGGAATTCCGATACGCGACTTCGTCGATCTTGTCGCCGCCCTTGAAAAACGGCTGATCTTTTTCAAGAGCTTCGGCACCACCGTTTCCGATGCAGGCATCGAAGACTTCGATTGGCATGCCGCCACGGCGGAGGAAAGCGGCGCCATTTTCAAAAAGGCGCTCGCCGGCCAGCCCCTCGACCCAACGGAAATCGCCACATACCGTTCCGCCTTCATGGCGGAGATGGGCGGGTTGTATTTCCGCCACGGCTTCGTCATGCAACTTCATGTCGGCACCTATCAGGATGCGAATCGCAGGGGCGTTCGTGAAGTCGGCGCCGCCTGCGGCTTCGACTGCACCGACGATTCCACCACGGTCAGGAGCATCGGCGGCCTGCTCAACCGGTTGAACGACGCCGGAACCCTGCCGAAAACCCTTCTCTATCCGCTGGACCCCTGCCGGCTGGAAACCTTCGCCATTCTGGCAGGAGGCTTTTGCGGCGGTGGACGGCGTGGCTTGGTGCAGCTTGGCGCACCCTGGTGGTTCAACGACCAGCCATACGGGATCCTGCGCCAATTCGAGGCGGCGGGCACCCTGTATCCCGCCGCCCTTTCCGTCGGGATGATCACCGACAGCCGGAGCTTTCTCAGCTACCCGCGCCACGAACTCTATCGGCGCGTTCTATGCGCCTGGCTCGGATCGCTGGTGGAAAAGGGCGAATATTTCTCGGGCGAGAAGGCGCTGAAGACGATAATCGAGAACATGTGTTACAACAACGCCAAGACATTTTTCGGGTTTTGACAGGAGAGGACGGACATGAACATCAAGAAATTCGAGACTTGGTGGCTGAAGCGCGACAAGTCCCTGTTCGACGAGGAACGGACCGGGAAGAGCGTCATGGCCTGGGACGTCATCGTGTTGAAGCTTACGGCCGACACCGGCGTGGAGGGGATTGCCACCGTCCTGGCCGCGCGATCAGGTAAGGTGGCCGAAGCGTTCCTGTACGACAACATTGCCCCAGTGGTGATCGGCCGTTCGGCTTACGACCGTGAGAAAATCTGGCACGAGTTCTGGAACATCGACCGCCACCTGACCTTTTTCCCGGTATATCTTCCCGGCCCGATCGACACGGCGTTGTGGGACATGGCGGCCAAGGCCGCGGGCCTTCCGCTGTATCGGTATCTGGGCGCCTATCGCGACACCCTGCCCGTTTATGCCAGCAGCCTGTTCTACCCCACGCCGGAGGATTACATCAACGAGGCGCTGCGCTACAAGGCGCAGGGCATCACCTGTTACAAGGTACATCCCCCCGGGCCCTTCCGCCTCGACATGAAAATCCACCGCATGCTTCGCGAGGCTGTCGGCCCCGACATGTTGCTGATGAGCGACCCGGTCGGGGAATATTCCCTCGACGAAGCGATCAAGGTCGGACGCGATCTGGAAAAGCTCGATTACGTCTGGCTGGAGGAGCCGTTCCGCGATTTCGAATTGGAGAAGTATGCCCAACTGTGCGCCGCCCTCGACATCCCCGTCGCCGCCACCGAAACGACGCGCGGCTGCCATTGGGGCGTCGCCCAGGCCGTAGCCCGAAAAGCCGCCGACATCGTGCGCGCCGATGTTTCGTGGAAA
Organism: Planctomycetota bacterium; assembly: GCA_031278535.1. Classification (GTDB taxonomy): domain Bacteria; phylum Planctomycetota; class SZUA-567; order SZUA-567; family SZUA-567; genus JAJBSZ01. The sequence goes on from JAITKH010000092.1 coordinate 2,883, forward strand.
TGCGGCGTGACCGGTACCGTGAAGATCGCCCATCTCGCCGAAAGTTTCGGCCTGCGCTGCGAAGTCCACACCACAACCATGAACTATATGGATATTGCCAATCTTCATGTCTCCTGCTCCATCCGCAACTGCGAGTGGTTTGAATACTTCGTGCCCGAGGAGGATTTCCGGTTTCCCATGCGCGGCCTGCTGCCGATTGGCGGAAACGGCATGATCACGGTCCCGGAAAAGCCGGGAATAGGCGCCGAGATCGATTGGGACCTGGTTGACAAGTGCTGTGTTTCTCACAAGGAAATCACGGCCTGATCTCCAGCTTTTCTGTTCTTATGCCGGATAAACCGGGAGTACTAGTGGTCTGTACAGTCTCAATCCTTACAAATTCTGAAGTCCGTTTGTTCCGGGATTGACCTCTGATGCCGAAGGGGAATTCACTTCCCCGTAGGCGGAAACCGGATGAACCGGGGG
>JAITKH010000117.1 GCA_031278535.1 Planctomycetota bacterium
TGGCATCCCCTATGGGACTCGAACCCATGTTCTCAGACTGAGAATCTGATGTGCTGACCGCTGCACTAAGGGGACGGATCCGATCACAAGTCGATTTGTCCCGATGCGGCATTCCGCAAACCCGCATTCGCCGCATCGGGAAAAAATCTTTTCCTTCACCCGTGAAAACCTATTATTATGGGACAGTCTGTTTTGTCAATGGGTTTCCGTTTTTTCCGCTTACGGCCCGGCAGTGATCCGCTGGACGGAAAGCGGGGTGGGGACAACCATGGTCAGGCCGCGTTTCCCGTCAGGGAGTACGGGCGAATTTTTTGTCGCCTGCCGGTCGGGGAAAAAAGACCTCGCCGGCTATCTTGGTTCGCGCCTCGGCGTGGCCGAAGCCTGGGCCGCCGATTTGCTTGCTCTTGGGTGCGTCAGTCTGGACGGCCGGATTGCCCATCCGGGCGAAACCATCAATCTTTCCGCCGGTCCTCACCGCCTTGCCGTACATTTTCCCGAAGCTTGGCCCCGGCATATGGCGGCGGTCGAAATGCCTCTTTCCGTCCTCTACGAAGACCCTTGGCTTATCGCCCTGGACAAGCCTCCGGGAATCGTTGTTCACCCAGCCAGGGGCCATCTTGACAATCGGACGCTCCAAAATGGCGTCCGTTACCGCTTTCGCAATCGGCTGAACGCGCCCGACACGTGTCTTGCCCCTCCCCATCGGCTTGACAGGAACACCTCCGGCGTAATCGTTTTCGCTTTGGTGCGGAAGGCCTATGCCGAGCTGGTCCGACAGTTTTCCGAACGGCTCCCGCGCAAAACCTATCTTGCCATACTGGACGGCCAGGCCGGTTTTTCCCAATTCAGCCATCGGGGCGACATCGCCCCCGATCCGGAAAGGAAGGGATTCGGCAGGGTTGTTCCGCCGGGAAAGGGCGGGAAAGCCGCCTGGACCGATTTCCATATTCTCGAGTCCGGCCGCGACTGGTCGCTGGCCAAGGCGATTCTCCATACCGGCCGGCAGCATCAAATTCGCGTCCACGCGGCCGATCTGGGACTGCCGCTTGTTGGCGACGACGACTATAACCCTGATCATCTCCGCCATAATCCGGCCCGCCAGGCCTTGCACGCCGCCGTCCTCGAATTCGATCATCCCTTGGAGCCGGGGCGCCGCCTGCGGATTGAAGCGCCTCTCCCTTCCGATTTTCAGGAGACATTGGTGCGTTTGCGCCAACGGGAATGCCAGGAACCTCCAAGATGAAAAAGCCCGGCGCTCCAAGCGGTACCCGGACGTCCCCGTCCGCCCTCATCCGCCAGATGGCGGAGAAACTGAAAGAATGCGCTCTCGAAGAAAAGGCTATTCTTGCTCCTTCGCTTCGGCTGGGTTGGCAATGGCTGGATCAGGCGGCATTCCTGGCCGGCGGCATTGCCAATTGCCGCATTCTTACGCCGGACCGATTGATGCTGGATTTGGCCGATCCGGAACTCAGGCGACAGGGTTTTGTCCCCGCTTCCCGAGAGAAAAAAATATGGAATGTCGTCCTCATTCTTATCGAATTGCAAAAGAAAAACGCCGATGGGGACGGTTATTTTTCCCGTTTGCCAGCCTCACTCCCCTTGGCGGAGACGATACTCGCCGCTGTCGAGGACATGGAACATGTAAAGGCCGGCCGCCTTTCCGAGGCTGTCTTTCCTCCAGAAAAGTCCAGGGAATTGGCGATAATTGCCCGTCATTTTCGGCATGGGCTTATCCGTTCCGGGCTGGCCGGCATGACCGGAACCACTGCCGCCGCCCTGAAGACGGTTTGCTCGGGCGGCTTCCGTCCGTTCTATCTGATTCTTCCTGCCGTTACGGCTGAGACGCTCTCTCCCGCCATGGAAAAAATCCTTGCCGCCTGGCCTGGCGATTGGTTGTTCCGCCTGTCGGATCCAGAGGGCGGGAACGGAGTTGAACCAGAACTTTTCCTTGCCGACAGTGTGGCGAACGAAGCTCGTGAAATTTTTCGTCGAACCGCGGCTCTGGGCGCAAAACTGGAGGATGTCGAGGTCGTCACGCTTGATCCCCGGACCCAGGTTCCGGCGCTTTGTGCCGCCGCTCTCGAAATTTTCGGCGGCAGGTTGGAGGATCTCCCCCTGACCGTGGACAGTGGCCTCCCCGCCTATCTGTCGAGGCCTGCCCGACTCCTGTCGGCCTGGATCGACTGGCTGGAGGCCGGGCTGCCGCCGAAAGGATTGGCCGATATGCTGACCGGCGGCCTGTTTCATGAAGGCTGGCGCCGGGACGCTCCCGGGGTTTCGTCTCCCGATTTGGCGAAGGCGCTTCGCGCCCTGCCGATTAACGGATTGCCTTCCGAATATCTGACGTCCCTCGCATCCGCAACCGATACGCTGCGCGGCATGGATAATAAAGGGGAATTCAGTTCCGCCCTGGCCTGGCTGCGGGAGACGGTACAATTGGTTCTTCCCGCTGGCGGCAGGGACAGGCCGACTGAGGCCGGGTCGGGCGATATGTTCCGATCCGCCCGAAACCTCCTGGATTGCCAGGATTCCGTTGCCACCGGCAAACTGGACGCCTATAGCGCCAAAAGCCTCCGGCTTCTTCTCGACACCTGGCTGCCTCTTGTCGACAATGGCGGCTGGCCTTCCTTTCCGGCACTCGCCTGGCTGCGGGAAAATGTTTCCAGCCTGCGGGTCATGGGTTTGGGTCCAAGGCCTGGACGCCTGTATGTGAGTGATTTTCCAAATGGGGGTCATGCCGGGCGAAACGTGATTTTCGCAATGGGAATGGATGACGGCAGTTTTCCCGGATCGTCCAGGGAGGATCCGATATTGCTGGATAGGGAACGGGATCGGCTCCGAATCCGAAAACCGGGTTCCTTCTGGCGCGTGCGGCGGGAAAGGGCTTTCCATCGCCTTCTCGCGCAGGCGCGGGGCAGACTTTTCCTGAGTCGATCCTGCCGGGATGTCCGGTCCGGCCGGGAACTGATGCCGGGACTGGCCTTCTCCCGTCTGGCGGAAAACAATCCTGTTCCGCCGGAAGCGGCGTTGAGACCGGACAAATCGGGAACGTGCCTTGTCCGACGGGACGAATGGCTTTGCGCCCTGCCGGCCAGCCGCGGGCATTTCAGCATCGCCGGCCTGGCCGGACATTATCCTGGTCTTGTCCAGGGAGAACGGGCTGTCGCCGCGCGTTTCTCTTCCACATTCGGGGAATACGACGGATTTGTCCCCGAGGCGCGGGATTTTTTCCTGAATGGTCAAAAACCACTGTCGGCAAGCTCCCTGGAAGCGCTGGCCGCCTGTCCGCTCGATTTCTTTTTCAATCGAATTCTTGAGATAAGGCCGCCGGAACGGTACGAACCCGAACCTGGCCGATGGCTGGACGGCAGAACGCGCGGCACACTGTTGCATGAGGTTTTTAAAGGTTTCGTTCAAGCGACCATGAGCGACAGGACTCCGTCCACGGGATGGGAACAGACCATTCTGCGCATTCTGGACGCGGAATTGAAGAGGACGGGGAAAAGATTTCCCCCTGCCAATCTTCTGGCGGCCGAACGGGAAAAAACGGAATTGCGCAGGGCTGCGGAAATATTTGTCGCGGCCGAAGCCGAACGGAGAAGGGAAGGGCAGCCTCGGGAGGTGGAATGGGAAATTGGCAAGTACAACGCTCCGGTCGTCGTCGATCTGGAAGGAGGAAGGCGCATCGCGACCTATGGGATACTCGACCGGGTGGATGTTCTTGACAAGGGGGGCTTCCGAATCCTCGATTACAAGACCGGGAACTCGGGCGGTTTTTCCGCGGAGGATCCTTTCAAACAGGGGCGGCATCTGCAGCCCTTCCTGTATATGAAACTGCTGGAAAAAGCGCCGCCATCTTCCGCCCCGGCCGCTCCGCCGCGGGAATTCGTTTATTTTTTTCCCATGTCGCGGGACGAGGGAAGGAACAGCATCGTCTACAGTGCCCAGCGGTTGGAGGATGACGGAAAGCGAATAGTCTCGAACCTTCTTTCCCTTCTTGAAGACGGCGTTTTTCCCTTCACCAACGTTTCCGCCGATGCCGCCCATTCCCTTTACGCCGTCGTCCACGGCGATAGCGGAAAACTGGCAAAATCCATGGAAGGCAAGATGGCCGACCCGAAACTGGCAGCATGGGCCGCTCTCAGGGGAGTCCGATCCGGAAGGGATGGCGCCGAATGATACGCCGGCTGGACATACCCGATCAAGCGGCTCGGGATCGCATTGAGAACGATATCGATCACAATCTGGTGGTGGAAGCCGGAGCGGGAGCCGGGAAGACCAGTTGCCTGGTGAAGCGGCTGCTCACGTTGTTCCGTCGCGGCGGGCTGGCGGGGGAAGGGCGGTTGGCCGCCGTTACCTTCACCCATAAGGCGGCGGCGGAACTTCGGGAACGCCTGGACAAGTCCCTGGAACAGGCGATAGGCAGTCTTCCGGAAGGCGAAGGGAAGGAAACGCTTCGGGCGGCAAGAACGGCCATTCCAGAATGTCATATTGGGACAATCCATTCCTTTTGTTCCCGTCTGCTGCGGGAACGCCCGGTCGAAGCCGGGATCGGGCCGGATTTTCAGGAACTTGACGAAACCCGGGACGAGGCGCTTCGCGATCAGGCCTGGGATGAATTTTCCCGGCGCCTTCTTCGGGGGGAATTTCCGGAAATATACGGAGCCCTGGCCGAATCGGGCCTGAACGCCGAGACGCTTCGTTCCGGATTCAAAACTTTCGCCAACTACCCGGACGTCGACACATGGGGCGCGACCGGGAGCGGGCCGCCGCCCGACTACGACGGCTTCGTCGCCGGCGTGAAACAATATGTCGCCAGCCAGGATGATGTCAAAGATCCGATTCTCCGCGCAGGCGATCTCAGGCAAGGCAAACTTCCCGCCCTGCTCAGGACGCTGATTCGCCGCTGCCGGAGGATGCCCGGCAACTGGAGCCGGGAAGCGGTTCTCCAGATGGACGGGTTGTTTCCGGAAAACCTGGAAAATGTCCAGGCGGAGTGGGAAACTTTCGGCTCCAGCAAAGCGATCGGCAAGGTAAAATTCGAGGAATACACGACGTTTTTCAGCAAGACGGTCCTTCCTTTCCGCCATGCCCGAATGGCCGCACTCTATGCCGTCGTCCTGTCGGCCTTCTTTGCGGCGGAGAAAATATACAAGCGTTTGCGCCGCGAGGCTGGAGGGGTAAATTTCCAGGATTTGCTGCTGCTGACGGTTCGCCTGCTTCGGGAGCATCCGCCGGTGCGCCGCGATTTTGCCCGGCGCTATGCCCGGTTGCTGGTGGATGAGACGCAGGACACGGACCCGTTGCAGGCAGAACTGCTGTTCCTCCTCGCCTCTTCCGACCCGGAGGAAAAAGATTGGCGCCGCTGTCTGCCCAGGCCAGGCGCCCTTTTTATCGTGGGCGATCCCAAACAGTCGATTTACCGCTTCCGCCGGGCCGACATCGCAATCTATCAGGAAATGAAAACCCTTCTTGAAAAAGCCGGCGGCGCCGCGCTTACCCTTACCGCCAATTTCCGCAGCCGGCCGGAAATCCTCCATTGGGTCAACAGGGTTTACGGTCCCCGGGAAAAATCGGAAGGCGCGGCCGATTCCGGCGCGGAGCGGTTTTCTGATCGCGATACGCCGGAAGGGCCGCGCTACGTTCCGCTTGAATCCCGTCGCTCCGGCCAGGTGGCGGAAGAATGTCTTTCCGGCGTGTACCGGCTGGATTTGCCGGCCCAAAACGACAATCGCGCAGATAACCCCGACGCCGACGAGGCGGGACGAATAGCCCGTTTCATCCGCCGGGCGGCGGATCAGGGAATCCGAATCCCTGTCCACGACGCCGACGGGGAAACGTTCCGCCCGGTCAGGCCGGGCGATTTCCTGATCCTGACCTGGGCGAACGACCATGTGGCCGATTTCGCCCAGGCGTTTCGCCGGTTCGAACTGAATTGCCGGGTTTCCGGCGGCTTGCCGCTCCAGGACTCCGCCACCCTCGCCCTCCTTTCCGGGTATCTTGATGCCTTGGCGCAGCCGGACAATCCGGTCCCGACCCTGGGAGTCCTCCGGGGCGGCCTGTTCGGCATTTCCGATCCCGATTTGTATCGCTGGAAACGGGGAGGCGGCGACTTTTTCTTCGCCAGGTTCAGCCCGAAAGAAGACAAAAACATAAAAAATCCGGTCAGCCGATCGCTGGACATTATGGCGGAGCATTACCGGTTGCTTGAACGCCGCTCTCCGATCGAGGCGCTTGTTCCCATTCTGGACGACCTCGGCTTTTGGGCCCACTCCTGCCTGGGCGGAGAAGGCTTGAACGGGGCGGGGACGCTGGCCGCGGCAGTCGAATTGTTGCGGGCCGAGGGCGGCAACCTTTCCACCCCGGCCAAATTGGCCGATCGCCTGGCTGTTCTTATCAATTCCTTCAAGGGTGAAACGCTCCCCGCCATCGCCGATACGGGGGAGGCGGTGCGGGTGATGAATATCCACAAGGCAAAGGGACTGGAGGCGCCGGTGGTGTTTCTGACCAGCCATCGGAGAAAAGGGACGCATCCCGTCAGCCTGGCAATCCAGCGGGGATCGAATGGAACCAGCGGGGCCATTCTGGTTTGCCGTTCCAACAGCCGTTCGTTCGCCGCGCAGCCATTAGCCCGGCCGCTTGATTGGGATGAGTTGGCGAATCGCGAAAGACGTTTCCTTGCCGCCGAGCGGACGCGCCTCAACTATGTTGCCGCCACTCGGGCCGGCGCCGTCCTGGTATTGTCCCTGCATCCTGTCAAAAACGGAAAGAAGCTGCTCTGGAAAAACGTTTTTGCTCCGGATTTTCCGGAAGATTCTCTGGAACTCCCGGACAGGCGGCTGCCGGAATCGGCCGCCGCCGCCCCGATCGAAGTTCCAAAACTGGCGGAATATGACGAGGCGGAGCTCTTTCGCCTTGCGAAAGAACGGGAGAGGCATCTTGTTTCCTTGGGAGAAGTTGCCCAGGCGGCGGCAGCCGGCGGCAGGCCTGAATCGGAAGTGTTGCCTCCCGACGACGTGCTGGCGCGGGGGGAAATGCTGCATTGCCTTTTGGAGGCGTTTGCCAGTGCCGCCGACACGGGGGACTTGATCGGGCGGGCGGCGGAACTGCTGCGGGAACATGGCTTGCCGGACGATGAGGCCGGGGAGATGGCCCGGATCGTACTGGCGGCGCACACATCCGAGATTTGGCGGCGGGCGGCCGCGGCGGATCGCGTTTACCGGGAAGCTCCCTACTTTTTGCCGGTTTCCGGCCCAGACGGAAAGGAAAGGCTGGAGCGGGGCGTCATCGATCTCGTATTCCGGGAAACCGATGGCTGGGTGGTAGTCGACTATAAAACCGGCGGCTCGAGGAGCGGCATCGATCCTCGGGAAGCGGCGCGGGAACACGCACCCCAACTCACCGCCTATGCCCGGGCCTGGAGCCGGCTGACCGATGAACCGGTAAAGGAGACCGGCGTGTACTTTCTTCGGGCCGGACTCTACGTCGCGGTGGGGAGCGGGGCGGATTAAGGGTCTGCTTATCAGGCGTATCTACAACACCAAGGAAAAGAATCGCCATGCGGGAAGTCAACTTATTCCGAATGAACCGGGCCACAATCTTGAAAAGTCCGCCTAACTCGAGAAGGCGAAAAACCGCCGCCATCCGGCAGGAATGGTACGCCGAGGGAGATTACGTCTCCTTCTTCAACGCTCTCGCCGGCCTGCGTCAACAATTATGACTCGAAAAATTAATGCCATGCCGTCTTCCCGCTTCGATATGGCCGGAATTCAGGAACTCCCCGTACACGCCCTCGCTTGGGTAGCGTAGTCTTTGAAAGTCCACTGGTTTTTGGATTTTTTTTATTGTATAATCGAGGGTACTTGTTAAAAGGGATTATTGATGAATCGAATGGCACTGAACGGCCGATAAGATGGTGAATAAGTCGGCAGGCGATTTAGCCGTCGCCGTAGGCAATGGGATGAGGGGAATGGTCTTTTTGTTTTGAGGAGGCTTGAACATGAAATCATCGCGTTTACTGGCCGGTCTTGTCATCGGCGCCATATGCCTGACCCTGTTTTCCGGCTGTGAAACGCAACGGTCGGCATGCGAACGGGAAAAGCGCATAACCGAACGTCTTGACGAGATGCAGTCGGATCTTGATACCCAGATTACGGGCATCAATGCCGAAATGGCGAATTTGCGTTCAAATCCACCGGTGGTGGTGCAATCGGCGCCTGTCACCACTTCATCCATGCCAGTTCCGGTGGATTCCATCGCGATTGAAGATAATTACGGCTACCAGTCCAAGCGCGACGAACTTCAGGCCTTGGCCGAAGCCAGCCGTCGGCAACAGTTGTACGCGCCCCCTCCGCCGCCTGCCCGTTCCTCCGCCGGGAGGGGCAACGCCATCCGGGTGCCGGTACCCGCCCGCACTGTGCAAGCCGCCTTGCGCGAAGCCGGTTTTTACAATGGCAATATTGACGGCAAGGTGGGCCCGCAAACCGTTTCCGCCATCTCCGCTTTCCAAAGGAGCCAGGGTATCAAGGCGGATGGCATTGTCGGCAGGGTAACTTGGCAACATTTACAGGCCTTTGTCCCAGCCGGCATGTCGACCGTACGGGATAAATGAATCCATTTCCCGTTTTCCCTGGGTCACAGGAAACCGGAACATGTCGAAAGTACCATTTTAGCTATTTTGTGATATGCCCCTCTTCCGGGTGCCCGAGGGTCTGAAAGTCTGGAAGGCAACGCCGGATTGCGCCGACAGGGGCGAGGCGTGTCCGGACCCGGCGGTGTGTCGGACTTCGGCGCGTGGAAAGGGGACAGTGCGGTAACTCGGAAGGCGCTCTTGCCTCTCCAGGAATTGAACAGGTGGCTGGGGCGGTTGATTTGAAGGTTCCCAAGCCAAGGAGATTGCCTCTGGAGAGCGCGATAAGTGAGCGGTACCGTCGTCGGGAGTCGCCGGCGGAAGAGGCGTTGGCGGAAATGTGTCTGGCTGGAGTGTCGGTGCGCAGAGTGGGGGACATTACCGGACACTATCGTGCCGAACGTCTCGACAGATGGAAAGTGCCGGTCAACAACGGCGCCAACGTCGCCAGATTCGGACCAAACATCTCCTTGCCAATCACCTTCGAAGACCGGGCGGTCGTCAACTCCCCGCGGGCGCAACGAAGGGAATGGAAACGATGCTCCGTCACCATCGGCGCCAGGGGCGGAATCTCCCGCATCTGATACCGATCCGGATTCGCATCCTCCCCGGACAACGGCTTGCCGCAACGGCGGCAGACCCCCGGCTTGTGCTCCGCCGCTTCCGGGACCTTGTCGCCCGGCAGGAACTTCCGGGCATACCCTTCATGACCCGGTTGGCCACCGCGTCTTCTTCCTGACCTCCGTTTTCGGCTTGGCCGAAGGAACCTCAGGACCATCCGGCGACGGAGGCTTGGATGAATTCCGCGAATTCATCCCCAGGCGCCCTTCCAAGGCTGCAATACGCTTCTCCTGCGAAAGTCCGCCATACTCCACCGGCATGCATCAACTCCCACCGAATAGCAACTCAATCGCTGAAATGAGCCGGGAACGCTTACCAATGGCCGATGCGCGAATGTGTTCGGCACAGTGCGCGGGCGGCGCCCCGGATTTGAAGCCGGCCGCCGCCGTCATGGCGCAAAAAACCGCCGGCGCCGGACCGCCTCCGGCAATTTGCCACATTCCTCTCGACTTGAAAGTGGAAAAGCGCCTATAATGAACTATTTGGCGTCCACATGGCTGGCCGCCAGGTTTTTATCCCGTCCCTTCGCGAGAAAGGGTCAAAATGATGGCGCGAGACGGCGCCAATGTCGTCATCGATCGCTACAATTCGCTCAGCGTCCCGGATCAAATGGTGCTCCAAGCTCTTTCGGCGCTGATGTGCCCGGCGGCTGCGCATGTGGTGACCTCATGCCTCATCAAGGCCGGATGCCGCGAGTCGCAGCTTCGGGCCTTTTCCCCTCAGAACGTCCTTACCCGCCTCGCCCGCCTGGCGAAAGAAGGGTTCGTACGCGAACGCCCCTCTGATCCGAAAGCGCCTCGGAACCGCCTCTGGCAATGCCATCCGGAGACCGGCGAGGTGGCGTTGCGCCACGCCTTCCGGGATGGGCGCTTCCTTCCCTTCGCCCGCGCCGTCGCGAACGATTCGGCCCGCCACCGCCTTCGTCTGGCCTTCCATGCCGGCGATTGGGCTTTCGCCGATCGCGAATTCAAAAAGATCGTCCAGGAATCCCCGGGAGAAGCCGGTCTGTTTCTCGCCGGATTGGCGACTCTTCAAGTAGACGATTCCTGGCGGCGCGGACTCGCCACCCCGGCTTTCGCCGGCCTCCTTGCCGCCGCGTTGAACGATCTGGCCCTCGGGCTCGGAAAGCCGGGTATCCTGGAGGGAATAGCGAGGGAAGCTTTGGCGAAGCGCGGTCCGGAACGGGAATGGGACGATCTTGTCGTTGCACAAGTCGGCATGTTTGCCCTGCGGGGGAAAACCGCCGATGCCGAAAAAACGTCCGGATTGGCCCACGGCACGTGCAACTCCCTCCTCGCCGGCCTGATCGCCGCCATGGCCGCCGGCAAGGAGGAAGCGGCCGCCATGGCCGCGAATCTGACGGCGGAACGTCGTACCCGCTTTGGATCGGGGGAAATCGTGGCGCCGGACATCTGGGCATTCTGGCAAGTTCTGGCCTTCATGACCAACGATTCCCCGGAGGCAGTTCGACTCATCCTCCGCTGCCTCGCCACCGCCTCCATTTCACAACATCCAATCTCCGGCGCATTGTCCTGCCTTCGGCATGCATTC
>JAITKH010000157.1 GCA_031278535.1 Planctomycetota bacterium
CGCCTGGATGACCGACTCCGGAAAAGCTGATCATCATCCGCTTACACGCCTCAGGAATCTTCCTGAGACCGATAGCGATGAGCGCGGGGAATTCACCCCGGAGGAGCAGGTCAAACTAATTGCGGCGGCCGAAGGGGACGGCAAGACATTGTTGACGTTGTCGGGCGGGGAGTGGGGGCTGCTCCTGCGCCTGGGGCTGTCTACCGGAATAAGGTGGAGCGAGTGCCGGGGATTGAGGCGTTGCGACTTCCGGCTTGACGAAGGCAATCCGATCATGACCATCCCGGACGCAATCGCCAAGTGGCATATCGGCGGGGATGTCCCTTTGGCGCCGGATATGGCCGCACGGCTCCAGCGCTATTTTCTAGACCACCCGGCCATGCCTATGGCGGCGGCCCTCCCCATGCCCAAAAGCGACTGGGGCAGCGAGGCAATCACCTATTTCATGAATTTGGCCGGCATACCCAAGCGGGATGAGACCGGTCGTTTTCGGGATTGGCATAGCTTACGGCATACCTGCACCAGTAATTTGGCGAGGGCGGGCGTCCATGACAGCGTGATCGGGCAGATCACCCGTCATAAACATCCCGATATGATTAAAAAATACACTCACGTCCTGATGGAGAGCAAAATTGACGCCGTACGGCGCCTTCCCATTTTTTCCGCCAACCCGGAAACCGAGACTATGCGGGCGACCGGAACAGATGACTTGGCGGCGGCGGATTGGACCGGAAAAACAGTCACTAAAACCGACACTAACGCCAAGAATCCCGACCGATTTACAACGACTTACAACGACGGGGAAATCGGTAAAAATGAGGAACGTATCGTTGCTTCGTTAATGCCTGGTAACTTCATAACCCCTTGTGCCGCAAGGAAAATTGGCGGAGAGGCAGGGATTCGAACCCTGGGTGCAGGTTACCCCGCACAACGGCTTAGCAAGCCGCCGCATTCGACCGCTCTGCCACCTCTCCTCGCCGGAAAGTACAGGGTATAAGTTTATCCGACCCGGCGCCGAAGTCAAGCGTCTGCCGCGATATCCGGCAACAGTTCGGCCAAGCCCTCGTCATAGGCCTTCCTGGTTCCGGGATCAAACAGTACCATCCGGACCAGTTCCGGGGCGCTTCGCTCCCGGAGAAAGGCCGCAATCGTCCGCAAGGCGATCATCGCCGCCGGACGGACGGGAAAGCCGTAAATTCCGGTGGAAACGCTGGGAAAGGCCACTGACCGCAGGCCATGCTCCACAGCCAGATCCAATGCCGAGCGGTAGCAGAAGGCCAGGAGTTCCGCCTCGTCGTTTTCCCCGCCGTTCCAAATCGGGCCGACCATGTGCAGAACCCGCTTCGCCTTGAGGCGGCCGGCCGTGGTGACGACGCAGCCGCCGGTTGGGCAGCCGCCGATCCGGCGGCATTCGGCCATGATCGCCGGTCCGCCAGCTCGGTGAATCGCTCCGTCCACCCCGCCGCCGCCGGCCAGCATGGAATTGGCGGCGTTGCCGATGGCGTCGGTCTTCTCCAGGGTAATGTCGCCCTGTACAGTCTCGATGCGACACGTTCCGACGTTCCGGATCATGTTTTTCTCCAATTTTCCATGACAGAATCACAGGGCATTGTATAATGATCCGCTTCCGTTTTCAAACGGATCCTGCCGGATGACGGAAAGGATCGGACGTGCCGGACGGCGGCAACATGACAATACTGCATCTCACTTCGGAAGGCGCTTCCCTGGAGGCAGCCCTGCACATCGCGTCCCTGGCGGCGGCGATGCGCGCACCTGGCCTGGAACAGGCCGTCGCCGGCCCGGACGGTTCTCTCCTGGCGGAATGCGTCCAGACGGCCGGACTGGATTTTTTCCCAATCCAGAGCGGCGGCCTTCTCAATCCGATCCGCTGGCTGGGCCTTGCCCGTCTGATCGGCCGCCTTTCGCCGTCCGGAATGCTTGCCCACGACCGGGAAGCGGCAATCCTCCTGTTCCGGGCCGGACTGTTCGCCGGAAAACGGCGGACAATACTTTCCTTCCGCCGTCCGGACCAGTCGCTCCCGAAGTATGGCCGGAAAGCTGCGGTTGCGGTCGCCTGGCCGTCGCGATCAGCGGCGGAACGTTTCGGAGGCGGGGAGGGGGCGGTCGTTCCGCCCGGGGCGGATCTGCAAGCCGTCTCCAGGGAGACACCCGCCCGCGACAGTCACCGGGAGACCCTGCGGAGCCTTTATTGCCAGGACAAGACGAAGCCGCTTTTTCTTGTCAACATCGCCCCGCTGGCGGAGGAAAGCAGCCAAATCGAGCTGCTGGAAGCCATGTCCGAGGCGGTGGCGCGGCTGCCCCAGACGCACCTGTTGATTATGGGCGAAGGCGGGTTTGCGGCGGAATTGTCCCGGGAAATCAAGATCATGGCCCTGGAGAAGGACGTTTCCCTTCTTAAGCCGGAAACGCCGGCCTGTTACCGGCTTTTGGCCGCCGCCGATCTGTATGTCTCGGCGGATCGGAACGACGAGTCGGGATTCATGCCGAGGGCCGCCATGGCGGCCGGCCGGGCCGCGGCGCTGGCGTCGTCGGGCTGTTATCCGGAATTGTCGGAGAGAGGAAAATACGCCCTGCTCGCCGGTCCCGAAGAACAGGGAATGACGAAAACGATCCTGGAACTGCTGGAAAACCGTACGCGCCGGGAACGGCTGGGACGCCAGGCCGGCGAATGGGCCGCGCGGCGCATGGGCGTTTCGATCGAGGCCGGACGATTGGCCGCGCTCTTCGCGGAAAAGGCGTGATCCCCTCCGCCGGCCCGGCGGGCGGGCGGAACAAACCGCCGAAAAATTCGAGAGCCGGGGGAAAGGAATGACGGATACGCCGCAAATGACCGACATGAACGACGCAATCCTCGCGGAAGGGGAAAAGGATCGCCAGTTTATAGGCATGACGCTGGCTCTCTTTCTTTCCTATCTCGCCGTGGCCCTGCCGCTGTCCATCCTTTCCATCCACAACCCCCGCGGCGGGGGCCTGAGCAATTTTCTGGGCGGCCTGGGCGTGGGCGCCTCTTTCCTTTCCACCATCGCCACCCGCAAGACGATGGGCGACGTGGCGGATCGCCTGGGCGGCAAGGTTTGTTTCACCAGGGGGTCCGTCATGTATGCCGGCGCCGGCGTTCTGTGCATGCTGGCCGCCGTCGAGACCCTTCCCGTCGGGGCGCGTTTCGCCGTTCTCCTGGCGGGAAGGCTGCTTCTCGGTCTCGGCGAAAGCATGGTGAACGTAAGCATGGTGAGTTGGAGCGTCGCGATGCTTGGCGTCGCCCGGACCGGCCGGGTCATGTCCGCAATCGGCCTTGCCATGTACGCCGCCTTCGTCCTGGGAAGCCCGATCGGATATGCCGTGTACAATGCCTGGGGCTTCGGGGCGCTGATGGCGCTGGCGGCGCTGGCTCCGGCCGCCGGCTTCCTCTTGGTCCAGCGGGCGGTTCCTTTCCGGCATGGCGGCAGTCCCCGCCATGCCTCGTTCGGACGCATCATCGCGATCATCTGGCCGGAAGGGACCGCGCTCTTTCTGCAAGGCATCGGCATCTCGGTGATAGGCGCGTTCCTTTCCAAGACGTTTCTCGACCGCGGCTGGCCGCTTGCCGGCTGGGGCATGTCCTGCTTCGGCGTCGGCTTCGTGCTGATGCGGATACTTATCGGCCACCTCCCGGATCGGATTGGAGGAAAGCCCGTCGCCATCGGTTCCGTCGCCGTCGAATCCGCCGGCCTGTATCTCCTCTGGCTGGCGCCCGGGCCCTATGCCGCCCTTGCCGGCTCTCTGGTGGCCGGCGCCGGCGCCTCCATGATTTATCCCTCCCTCGGCCGCGAGGTGGTGCTGGCGACGCCGGAGGCGTTGCGCGGCGCCGCCCTCGGCTGTTATGCCGCCTTTCAGGACATTTCCTATTTCGTGGCCGGACCGATTGCCGGATTCCTCGCGGACCGCTTCGGAGACCAAGCCCCCTTCCTCTTTTCCGCGCTTTCGGCCACGGCCGGCCTGGCGCTTCTCCTGGCGCACCCGGAAGGCGGACCGTCGGACCAGGGTCCCCGATCCTGGTCGGGACGGCTCAAATGAATCCGTCGGCGCCCGCCACCCGTCCCGAACCGGAAAAGAGGCAATTCCCTCGCCGCCTGGACCGAACCGAAAGGAAGCCATGACCTCCCCAAAAGCCGACATTCCGGAAAACATCATGGGCGTCGCCCCGATTCACCGGCTGCTGCTGTCCATGTCCGTTCCCATGGTGATGTCGATGCTGGTGCAGGCCTGCTACAACGTCGTGGACAGCATCTTCGTCGCCTCCCTCGGTGAGAACGCGCTCACCGCCGTTTCCCTCGCCTTCCCTGTTCAGATGCTGATGATCGCCGTCGCCGCCGGAACCGGGGTAGGCGTCAATTCCCTCCTGTCGCGCAGCCTGGGGGAGCGGAATTTCGCCCGCGTCAACCAGACCGCCGCCAACGGAATTTTCCTCGCCTGCGCGAGTTCCGCCGTCTTCGTGCTGTTCGGCTTCCTCTTCGTCGGCGATTTCCTGGCCAGCCAGACCGACAACGCCGAGATTGTCGGCTACGGACGGGAGTACCTGTCGATCGTCTGCATCGGATCTTTCGGCGTCTACAACCAGATTCTTTTCGAACGCCTCCTCAGTTCCACCGGCAAGACCTTCCTCTCCATGCTGGCGCAGCTGTCCGGCGCGATAACCAACCTGATCCTCGATCCCATCATGATTTTCGGGCTGTTTGGCTTCCCGAGGATGGAGACCGCCGGCGCCGCCCTGGCCACGGTGCTCGGGCAGATGCTGGCGGCGGCGATCGCAATCCGCCTCAACCTGAGCCGGAACCGGGAAATCAGCTTTTCGCTCCTCCGGTTTCGCCCGGACTCGGACATCATCCGGCGCATCTATGCCGTCGGGATTCCCTCCATACTGATGGCCTCCATCGGATCGGTCATGACCTACGGGATGAACCTGATCCTCATTCCCTTCACAACCACGGCGGCGGCGGTCTTCGGCGTCTACTTCAAGCTCCAGAGCCTCCTGGTCATGCCGATTTTTGGACTCAACAACGGCATGGTGCCGATAGTGGCCTACAACTATGGCGCCGGCGCCCGGGAACGCATTGTCAAAACCATCCGCCTTTCCGCCTTGTACGCCGAGGGGGTAATGATCGGAGGATCGCTCGTTTTCCAGCTTTTTCCCGAACGCCTGCTTGATCTTTTCAACGCCACCGGCGAGATGCTCGCCATCGGCGTTCCCGCGCTCAGGACCATCGGCGTCCATTATCTCTTCGCCGGCTTCTGCATCGTCTCCATCTCGACCTTCCAGGCCCTCGGCGACGGAATGGCAAGCCTGCTCATCTCTTTCATCCGCCAGCTTGTCGTGCTCCTGCCGGCGGCCTGGCTCCTCTCCCTTACCGGATCGCTCGACGCCATCTGGTGGTCCTTCCCCTTGGCGGAAGGCGCCACCTTCGCCGTGAGCACCTTCCTTCTCCGGCGCGTGTACCGGCTCAAGATTGCCGGGCTCAAGCCGAAACGGAATTCGGTGGTCCTGAAGGGATAAGGGCGACAGGCGCGGCGACGGGCGGGCGGGTTCCCGACGGTTTCCGTTTTCCGGGACGCAGAACTGGGACAGACGGTTCGAACCGGCCGCAGATCCGGATTTGGCCCGGCGGAGTCGGGCTTCGACCCTTCCCGGGAATGACGGCGTCTGTTCCATGCACGGGGAATTCCGCTTTTTTCCTTCATGCCTTGCCTTTGATACTGCCGGCGGCTTGAAATTGTGATTTTCGACCGGAGAGGCTTTTCACAATTTCAGATCGCGGACAGAATATTCTTGACAAAAGAGGCAATATCGGTGTATATTCATAGCCGAAGGCTTGGATAAACCGAAAAACAAACTGTCTCGCCTGCCGTCTATCCTAAAAGGATTGTATGAGGGGGAGTGTGATAGTCTCTATCCAAACCTGTAATCTTCCTTCTCAATCCTTGCCTTCCGGGGCGACGACGACCTGTTTTTGATTCTTTCCGGGTGTTGTTTGTGCGTGGTGGGCGCTATGGCGTATGCTTGAGGTACATTTTCTTTTTTTGATATTATTTGTTGCGGTTCGGCACTGTATTTTTGCGGGGATTCGCATTTTCCCGTTTTGCTTTTCGCCAAGTCGGGCCGAAAGCCCGATTTGGCTGTGTAATCCATAGCCGCACCGGGAAACATGGAAAGGAGAGGGAGGTTTAGTTGCTTTCCTTTCCATGTCCGCCGGCGGAAACCGGTTGGCAAAAGAGCGATTCGGAAGCGATACGGTCATTTCAGACAACTATTTTGAAAGGAGCAAGGGATGGAGAGGCGAAAAATTCTTGGCGCCCTGCTTTGCCTGTTTCTGGGGATCGGGGCGGTCGCCCCGGCCGGAGAGACGTTCAAACTCGGCGCGTTTCTGCAACTGACCGGCAGTATGTCCGCCTATGGGCTCGAATCCAGAAACTCTATTGAATTGGCCGTGGCAGAGATCAACGCCAAGGGGGGCTTGAACGGCCAATTGATTCAGTTCATCCCCTACGACACCCAGGGTTCGGCCGAGGAGGCGGTCAAGATTGCGTCCAGGCTCATCGACGTCGACAAGGTCAACCTGGTTATCGGATCGGTCAACTCCAATGAAGTACTGGCCGCCGCCCGCTATCTCAATGACGCCAAGATTCCCACCTTGGGAT
>JAITKH010000189.1 GCA_031278535.1 Planctomycetota bacterium
GTATTATTTGAAAACCGGCAAGATGATGGACGAAAACGGGCTTGACGCGCTCCGGCCTTTCGACGCCATTCTTTTCGGCGCCGCCGGCTATCCCGGCAAGGTTCCGGATCGCGTATCCCCGCGCGGACTGCGCCTCAAAATATGCCAGGGGTCCGATCAATATGTCCGCACGCGCCCAAGTTGCATCCTGCCCGGCATTTCTTCCCCCCTGGCCAACAAAACCTCCGGCGACATCGACATCATGGTTATCCGCGAAAACGCCGAAGGCGAATACACCGGCGCCGGCGGACGCCGCCATCCCGGATTGCCCATCGACGTGGCGGTCGAGACCTCCGTTTTTACCCGCACCGGCGTCGGGCGCATCATCCGTTATGGTTTTGAAACGGCAAGAAAACGGCCGCGCAAGCATTTTGTCAGCTCGTCCAAGTCCAACGCGCAACAGCACGTCTTCTCCTTACGCCGACGGAAGCGGGCGCCGTTGCCGCAGCGTACGGGCTGATTGTCGGCTGGCTCATTTATAAGGACTTGAAACTCGAGAGGATACCGAAAATCATTTTAGACTCCGCCATCGCCCCTTCCGTCATCATGCCCATCATGGCCACGGGGATCGCGTTCAGCCATGTCCTTACGGGAGAGCAAATTCCGCAGAAAATCGCGGAAGTCCTTTTGTCGATTGCCACCAACAAATATACCGCGCTGTTCCTGTTCAATATCATCGTGCCGATTGCCGGCTGTTTTTTGCAATCTTCAGCCGCAATCGCGCTGCCCACCCCCATTTTGCCGCCGGCGATGCAAAAAAACGGAATCAGCCCCTATCTGGTCGGCATCATATTCATCGTGAACATGGGCATCGGCATGATCACGCCTCCCGCCGGTTCGTGCCTGTGCGCCGCGTGCAACATTTCCAATCTCAAGTTCGAAAAGCTGGTAGAAGCCATCGTCCCGCATATAATTGTTCTGCTCGCCGCGCTGATGACGGTTACCTATATCGAACCGATCGGCATGTTCCTGATTCGCTGAAGCGATCAGTTTCCGCGCTCCATGCCTATGTCCATTCTCCGGGCTATTCTGCCGGCAAGGCTTCGGAAATTCCGGGTGGCCTCCTGGACCGCGGCGGCGTGAATTCCAATCGCGCCGTCGGCCGGGGTTAGGTTGAACATCGGTTTTCTGCATTCCCGCCCCATTGGTACGAGGCTGCGGTGATGTTTGATCACTCCAAGGCAATGGGGATCGTCCTCGGGCGACATCTCTCCGACCGGCTCTTCCCCCAAGACAGTCTCGCGGTATACGCCGGGCATCTGGCGTACCCACTTGTCGCGGATCGGATTCGGATCGCTGTAGCGGACAGGAGGCTGTCGACAAAGGTAGCCAATCGGGTGCATCGCGCCTCCAGGCAGGGCAAGCACGGCGCCCACCTTCTTCCTGCCCCTATTCCGATCGGCAAGCATCTTTTTCCAGGTTCCCCTCCAGGTCTCCAGCGTCACCCCGAGATTCCATAGCCCCCGCAACGAAAAAATATCCGATCCAAGCGGAATGGCGATATAATCGGCGGAGACGAGAATGGAATGGTTGATCGCCCCCAGGTTGGCTCCCATATCCGTGAGAATAATGTCGGCTCCGACCATTTCGCCGGCGTTTTGCGCGACCTGCCAGAATGCGCTCAACGTTCGCAGGGAACAGGCGCCTCCCGCCGCCCATTCGGTGGCGAAAACGGCTTCGTAGCTGGACAAGAGGACATCGCCCGGCATGAAATACAAATCCTGGGAAATGACGCGCGGGTTCGGTTCGACCATGCCTCCATCCCCGGCCAACGCCTTGACGCATTGGTAGACGGTGCTTCCCTGATTGCGAGAATACCACAAATCCTCGATTTCATCCTCAGTCAGGAAAAACGAAGTAAGCTTCGCCTGGGGATCGAAATCAACCGCGAGAATCCGTTTCCCGAGGCGGGCGTACATCCAGGCGAGGTGATAAACAAGCGAAGTCTTTCCAACACCGCCAATGGTATTGAAGAAAGACAAAACCGGTATGGCCATCATCGCTCTCCGCCGAAGAAAACGGGCATCGACAACCGTCTCATGTTCAGACCGGGCCAAGAAGCTTGTCCAGCAGGCTGGCCAGCCTGTCCCGCATGTCGCGGCGATGTACTATCATATCAATCTGCCCGTGCTTGAGAAGAAATTCGGACGATTGGAAACCGGACGGCAACTCGGCCTTGAGGGTATGCTTGATGACCCGGGGGCCGGTGAAACCAATTTGCGCCCCCGGCTCGGCCAGGATGACGTCCCCCAAGGAAGCCCAGCTGGCCCATACCCCTCCCATGGTGCTCTGGGTGCAAACGCTGATGAAAGGGAGCCCTTCCCGATCGAGCAAATTGACGGCGGCCGAAGTTTTGGCCATTTGCATAAGGGAGAAGAGGCCTTCGTACATCCTGGCGCCGCCTCCGGAACCGGAAAATATGATCACCGGCAACCGGCGCCCGACCGCGTGTTCGATTAGCCGTACGAAACGTTCGCCCACAACCGAACCCATGGTGCCGGCCATGAAACGGCGATCCGTCACCCCTATCGCCACCGATCGCCCCTTGAGGCGGCCGATGCCGGAAAGCATCGCGTCGGAAAGGCTGGTGGCGGCTTTCGCCTTGGCGAGTTTCACCGGATAGCTTTCTATCCCTTCACCCTTGAAATCAAGGATATCCAAGGGAGCCAGGCCGCCGTCCAGCTCCTCGAAACTATCATGATCGAGCGTGACGCGGATTCTTTCCGCCGCCCCGAGAACATGGTGGTGTCCGCAACCGTCACAAACATGGAGATTGGCGTCAAAATCGAGGCGCATGAGCATTTCGCCGCATTTTTCGCATTTTACCCCGGCGCCGGTTCCGATCTCCCGCTTCTCGGTTTGACGGCGAAGACCCAGTTTGCTTTTCAATCCCCGCCATTCCAACGCCATATGCCATTCTCCCAGTGTCCGGCAAAGCCTCAATCTCTGATTGAGGCTTTGCCGGGAAATGCCCGCGGTTCACCCAGCTTCCGCCTCCGGGAAAGTGAATTCCCCGCGGCATCGGAGATCGCTTCCGAAACCAACGGACTTCGGAATCCATAGATTCCGTCTTTTCAGACCGCTACACGGATTTCAGACTTCCACATTGCCGCCGAACAGATCGACCCATGCATCTACCTCGGCTGCGGACAAACGGCGGCATTTAACCCGCATCATCTCTATCCCGTCCGGCCCGCCCCGACGTCCCCCCGACTTCCTCTTTCCCTGGATCGCATCGAAAAATTCGCCAATACCCAGGCAAGCGGCTCCATAGGCTTTGAGGCCGTTCCTGAGTTCCCGGTCGTTCGATACTGCCACGATTCGTTTCGCCAAGTCCCCCAGATCGCCCAAATCGGACAGCATCCGATCATCCGCCTTCCGACCCGGCCCGGAATGACGAACTCGCAAATCGCCAATCCTGGTCTCTTGCCAGGAGAGACCGCCGTCCAGGAAAAGCACGGTTTGTCCGCACTTCCGGCCAAGATGGCGTCCAAGAATGCGTGTTGAGCGTTCGATGGCCCGGACGATGTCCAATCCGGAATCCGGGCGAAGCAAACCGCGCGTCGCCTCCCAATGATGGAAGAGATTAAACCCGTCCAGCCAGAATTCCCGATTCATAATGCTCCGAAAGGCGGATATCGACCGGGGCAACCTCAACCCCGAGCACATGGTATGGTTTTCGGCCATGCTTGTCAAATCAGCGCCGTTCGGAAATGTCGGAGAGGCCATTGCGAATTGGTCCGCATATCTGTATAATCCAGTCTCCCGAAGACGATGCTTCCGGCAGGAAAGAACAGGCGGGCAATTCGGAAAAGGTTGAATCCGATCCCGCAATGGGTCCGATAAGTCTTGCAGATGCGGGGTGTTCCGTTTTGGCGTACCCCAGGTTTGCGACGCCACAAATCCGGAGAGCCGCAAGGCATGGCCGGAAACTGTCGGCGGGAAGGCTGGCCGCGGCGATGGAATTGTGACGGCCGAAAGGAATTTCCGCATGTCGATTGCAGGATGTCGATTCTTGGCGTTGCTCCTGTCCGCCCTGATCCTGGCCGGATCCCCCGATGCCGGAGAGGATTTTTTCGAGTCGGACGACTATTACGGGGAGGAAACGGCCGACGCCGCCCTTCCCGCCGGCCTTGTCAATGTCGGCGGTCCCGAAGCCGAAGGCATCATGGTCACTTCCATCGAGGTCCTCAACGCCGTCACCACCACCCCCGAACAAATCATCTACCGCATGTCGACCCGCGCCGGCTATCCCCTGAACGAACGGGTACTGGATGGCGATTTCCAGCGCCTGACGGCAATGGGACTTTTCGACGACGTCCAAATCAAAAAGGAAATGGACGGGGCCGGGGTGAAAATCATCGTCGTGGTGCGGGAGAAGGACATCATCCGGCGCATCCAATTCACCGGCAATCAGCAAGTCCGTACCCGCAAGCTTACTTCCCTGATTGAAAGCAAGGTCGGCGAGCGCTACGACGCCGGAAAAAGCAACCGCGACCGCCGCGCCATCGAGGATTACCTCCACACCGAATATTACTATTTCGGCGAAGTCACGGCCGAAGTGGAGCCGTTCGAAGACGGGGTCATTCTCACCTTCAGCGTCACCGAAGGCGGCCGCCTTTACGTCGCCGACATAGAATTCCGCGGAAATGCCGTTTTCAGCCGCAAGGCCCTCCTGGGCAAGATGGAGACCAAGCGATCCGGCCTGATTTCCAGGGGAAAATACCTCCGCCGCAACTTCGAGCGCGATCTCGAACGCATCCGCATGTCCTATCTCGACAAGGGCTACCTGGACGTCAAGGTGACCGAACGCCCCATGGAAATCACCGCCAATACGCCGACCTCCCGCTGGCAGCGCCGCGACGTCTATCTCCACGTGGACATCGACGAGGGGGAGGAATACAGGGTCGGACGAGTGGACATCGACTTTATCGGATCCAGCCTGGTAAGCGAGGAAAAAATCCGTTCGGTGATCAAAACCATGCCGGGCGCGGTCTACAGCCCCATCACCCTCCAGGAAGACGCGATCAAGATCCGGGATATCTATGGCCAGTCGCCAAACTCCCGTTACTTCACCCGCGTCCTTCCCGATCCCCAGATTACCGAGGAAGGATTGGTGATGGACGTCACTTTCCGGATCCAGGAAGGGCCGGAGGTCATGATAGAGGGAGTCCGCGTCACCGGGCTTACCCATACCAGGGAGGTGGTGGTGCTTCGGGAATTCGACCTGTTCCCGGGCGAAAAAATCGATTCCCGCAAGTTCACCCGTTCCAAGGAGAATATCGAGAATCTCGGCTATTTCAAGGAAAGGCCCAAGGTCGAAATCCGCGAAGGATCGGCCCCGGATCGGGCCATCCTGGTGGCGGAACTGGAGGAAATCTCCACCGGCAAGATCACCGCCGGCGTCGGCGTGTCGTCCCAGGACAACATCGTCGGTTCCTTCGGCATATCCCAGCGCAATTTCGACTACCGCGATCGCCCAAAAACGCTTCGGGACCTGTATACCGGCAAGTCATTCCGGGGAGCGGGACAGTCCTTCTCCATCAGCGTATCGGCCGGCAGCAAGACCCAGAACCATTCGGTATCCTTCACCAATCCCTGGATATTCGGCAAGCCGATCAGCATGACCGCATCCTTATTTTATAGCTCCTATAAATATGACGACGACAACGACTATCACGAAAACCGCTACGGCGCCTCGCTGGTATACGGCAAGCGGCTCTTCGACATCAAGGAACTGACGGTGAGCGGCGGGTACCGCCTGGAAATGGTGAAACTCTCGCATTTCACATCCCACTCGGAAGAGTTTACCCGGCAGGAGGGATCGCACAACGTCAGCCGCTGGCTGGCCGGCATCAATTACGACTCCCGCGACAGCGTGTTCGAACCGACCCGGGGCGCCCAGGCCGGGCTCAATTTCGAGTTGGCCGGCGGGGCGGCCGGCAGCACCAAGGATTTCTGGCGCGGCCTTTTCACCAGCCAGTATTTCATCCCCTTCTTCACCGACAGCCAGGATCGGAACTGGAGCATTGGCTTCCGGGGCGATTTCTCGCTGGCCCAGGCCTATGGACGGGGAGACGGCGACGGGCGCAAGGACGACGTCCCCTATTACGAGCGTTTCCATGCCGGCGGGGTGGGATCGCTCCGGGGCTTCGACTATCGGGGCGTCTCCCCTCGTGATGAGTTCGACAACGCGATCGGCGGCGAGGCGGCCATAACCGCTTCGGTCGAAGCGTTCTTCCCCATCTGGGAGCGCATCATTCGGGGCAGCGTTTTCTACGATGCCGGCACCGCCTGGCGCTACTGGGACGATCCGGGATACAATGGCGAGCCGCTCATCCGTACCGCCAACCGCAAATTCCGCACCAGCGCCGGCTTCGGCCTGCATATCAAGACTCCGCTCGGCCCCATGCCGGTGCGCCTCTATTACGCCTTCCCCATGGGGAAGAAAGACCACGACGAAACCCAGCGTTTCCAGTTCACCATGGGAGCCTTGTTCTGACCGGCATGCATCCGGAACAGAAAGAAAGGAACGCATGAATCCGGACGAGCTGCGCCAGAGCCTTCTTGCCATCAGGGCACGATTGGGCGAACGACAGCAATTCGCCCAGCGGGACGCGCTGAAAAACGAAAGCGGACGCCTCACCGCCCGCGCCCCCACCCATATGGCCGAGCAGGCTTCGGATGAACAGGAGTTGGACATGATTGTCTCCCGCCTTACCGACTCCTCCCGGACCTTGCTCGAAATTCAGGAGGCTCTGGACCGCCTCGACGCCGGCCAATTCAACGTCTGCGAGGAATGCGGCGGGAAAATCGGCTTCCGCCGCCTCACAATCCATCCATGGGCAAGGTATTGTATCGAGTGCCAACGACGGATCGAGGAGGAACGCTCCTGACCCCCATACGGTGGTTCTGGCTGGCCGCCGCGCTTGCCATGGCAGTCGATTTGGCCTCAAAATCGCTGATTTTCCAGCTTCTCGGCGGTTCCCCTTCCGAGGACGGGCTGGTTCGGAACGCTGTCGTCTGGCTTCTCCCGGGCGCCTTTCGGCTGATTCTCCATTACAATACGGGCGGCGCCTTCGGCTGGGCGGCCGGAAACGTATTGTTGTTTCTCGGCGCCACCGCCGTTCTGGTGCCGGTCCTGGTCATGACCGCGTACCATTGCCGGGAACCGGGGTCGCCTCTTTGGTGCCTGGGACTGATCGTCGGCGGCGCCATCGGCAATCTTTATGATCGACTGTTTCACGCCGGGGTGAGGGATTTTCTGGAAGTGGTGAATCCCGGCAACGGACAGGGGCTTTGGCCGGTGTTTAACGTCGCCGACGTCGCCATCGTTGTCGGCGTCGGCGTCTACCTTGCCTGGAGCGTCGCCGACTCTTCGCGCCGGCGGCAAGGCGCCTGAAACATTATGGAGAATCCCGTGCGGAAAAGCGGCAACATTTCGAGCGCCAACGGGATCCTGAACGTTCCGGATCGCCCGGTCATCCCCTATATCGAAGGGGACGGAACCGGTCCCGACATCTGGAAGGCCGCATCCCGCGTTCTCGACGCCGCTGTCGCCAAGGCCTACGGCGGACGGAAAGGCGTGGTTTGGAAAGAGGTGTTGGCAGGCGAAAAGGCATTCAGCCTGACAGGTGAATGGCTTCCCGAGGCGACCCTCAATGCCTTCCGAATCCACCTGGTCGGTATCAAGGGGCCGCTCACCACGCCGATCGGCGGCGGCATCCGATCCCTCAATGTCGCCCTGCGGCAGGCACTCGATCTTTACGTCTGCCTGCGGCCGATAACGTATTTTCCCGGCGTCCCCAGTCCGGTCAGGCGGCCGGAATTGGTGAACATGACGGTGTTCCGCGAAAACACGGAAGACATTTACGCCGGCATCGAATTCGCCTCTGGAACGCCCGAAAGCAAGACATTCATGGAATTCCTTGCCGGCGCCTTTCCGGAAACGGCGAAAAAGGTCCGTTTCCCGGATGAAAGCGCTTTCGGCGTCAAGCCGGTTTCTCGGGAGGGAACCGCCCGGCTGGTCCGCGCCGCCATGCGATACGCCATCGACAACAAGCGAAAATCGATCACCCTGGTGCACAAGGGCAATATCATGAAGTTCACCGAAGGCGGTTTCCGGGATTGGGGTTACGAGATCGCGGCGAACGAATTCGGCGCCAAAATCATGGGGAACGGCCCCTGGCGGGAAATTGGCCTGTCTGATCGAAAGCTGGTTGTCAAGGATGTCATTGCCGACGCCTTCCTCCAGCAGATTCTCACCCGCCCCGAGGAATACGACGTCATCGCCACCCTGAATCTCAACGGCGACTACATTTCCGACGCCCTGGCGGCCCAGGTCGGCGGCATCGGCATCGCGCCCGGGGGCAATATCAACTACGTTACCGGGCACGGCATTTTCGAGGCCACCCACGGTACCGCCCCGAAATATGCCGGCAAAGACGTGGTGAACCCCTCGTCCGTCATCCTCTCGGGAGGGATGATGTTCCGGTATCTGGGGTGGGGCGAGGCGGCCGATCTGATTTCAGCCGCGACGGGGAAAACCATCGCCCAGAAACGCGTGACCTACGATTTCCATCGCCTGATGGAGGGCGCGACGCTTCTTTCCTGCTCCGCTTTCGGCCAAGCCTTGATTGAGAACATGTGACAATGGAGAATACGGGAAAACGGACATCGCCCGTTCCTGTTGCCGCCAAGGATTCGGGACAAACCATACCGGAGCGGGATTTGGCGCTTTTCTTCACCCGGCTGACCGCCACTGTTGAGGGCGCACTGGGCAGCGAAGCCCTGGCTGAACGCCTTTCCCAACTCCGGCGGCCGGATCGCGATGGAGAAAACAATAAAAATGCCGACAATCCCGCCATCGAGCGGGCGCTTCGGCGTTTCGGTTTCGCTTTCCCCTCCCCTTCTTCCGCCGCCTTTGCGACCGATCTGGCAAGGCGGACGGGGGAAACGGTTTCCCGTCCGGCGAAAAATATCCTATTCCTGCTCGAACTTCTCGCTCTCGGCGACAAACAGGCCGGCATGGCAT
>JAITKH010000193.1 GCA_031278535.1 Planctomycetota bacterium
GCATCGTCCAAAGACGCCTGGCTGGCCCCGAACATTCGGGCAATCACGCGCAGCCTCGACCAGGTCTGCCGCAAGCCGCGCCTGCCTGAAAGGATATCGGCAAGCCACGGCAGCCGGACACCGGTTTCAATGCCGAATGAACGGCAAAGCGCAATGAAGGCGTTGATTCCCGGGATCTCCGCCGTCGGCTCGAAATCGGCGGGAAGAATCACATGCAGACGGTTCGCCCGAAAAGTGGCGGCAAAAGAGGCAATCTGGATCAATGTTCCCGCTTCGATGTCTTTAGGCGTCAATTCCAGCGCCAAGCCCCGGCACTGGCATGTTGGCTTGTCCATGATGACGCTCCCGGGAAGAAGCGGCTTACCGTATCGAAGAAGAATCATGGCGAGGGTATGCATGCCGGCGGACAGGCCGTCGTGGCTGAGCGATACGATCAATGCGCTCCTGCCCAACCGGATTGCGTATTGGCCCGGTTCGCTTATTTCCGGCATCCCTTCCAGCAAATCCGGCCGTTCCCTCTTTAGTTCGTCGTATCGGGCGACGAGAATGGCGCCACCGGGAATTTTCGCCGGCAATCCCTCCAGCATCACGCAACCAAGGGGATTATACATCGAGATCGCATCTCCCAGCACCTTGCCCGGCTCGATAAAAGATTCGCCGGCGGCGGAAAAACAATAGATGGCCAGGCAGTGGCGGGGATTATATTCTCCGGGAATGTCCATGCATTGCGACACCCTGGGCGCAAGGTCGTCAAGCGTTTCGTCCAGTCGAGACATCTTTCCGTCTTCTCCTTCGACGCCTCTGCGTGACGCCGCCATTATATGGCATGGCATTGGCGAACGCAAATCGATGAAAAAAAGAAATAAATTGTCGGAATGAAGTCCTTCTACCTGCCGCCGTCTCCGTCGATTTTCAGGAGGCGCATCTTCTCCCACAAGCTCTTGCGGCTTATGCCGAGTATCCTGGCCGCCTGGGAGCGGTTGCCGCCGCAGGCGGCAAGAACCTTCTCGATATGATCCCTCTCGGCCTTCCTGACCGCGCCGGAAAGGGTCAGATCGCCAAGTTCGCCTTCCGCCCTGTCGTCGGACGGCACGAGATCGGTGGCTGAAATCCCTGCCGAACCGTTTCCCATGGCGAGGGAACGGCACACGGCGTTTTCCAGTTGCCGGACATTGCCGGGCCAGTCGTAGGCCGCGACAGCCGCCAGCGTTTCCATTGACAGGGCCGGGATTGGGGCGGCGGCATGCTTGGCGATAAAATGCGTCAGAAGGGCGGGAATGTCTTCCCGTCTTTCGCGAAGGGGCGGGATATCGAGTCTGATAACCTGAAGGCGATAGAGCAAATCGGAGCGAAACTGCCCGTCGTCGGCGCGCCGGTCGAGATCCGCCTTGGAAGCGGCAATGATTCGGATATCCACGCGCAGGGATTTGCTTCCGCCGATGCGGCGAATCTCCCGTTCCTGGAGGACTCGCAACAGTTTCACCTGGGTGTCCAGCCGCATGTCGTCAATGTCGTCAAGGAAAAGGGTGCCGCCTTCGGCCTCCTCGAAACGGCCTATGCGGACGTTCCTGGCGTCGGTAAAGGCTCCCCGCTCATGTCCAAAAAGCTCATCGTCCAAAAGACCGGGCGCTATGGCGCCGCAGGAAACGGGAACGAAAGCTCGTCCGCCCCGCGCACTCTCTTTGTGAATGGCGCTGGCCAACACCTCTTTGCCGGTTCCGCTTTCGCCCACGAGAAGGAGGGTGGCATCCGAGGCAGCGGCTCGCCGGGCGAGGTCGAGCATCAAGCGGTATTTTTCCGACGCCCCTCCTACGACTCCCGCCAGGCCGCGTCGGCCAGATGGGTCCTGGATATTTCCGGGCGCGACGGCACGGCGTTTCTCGCTGATCAGGTCAAGAACCCGGATCAGGCGGTCGCCGGGAAAAGGTTTTTCCATGAAATCGAAAGCGCCGGCGCGCATCGCCTCAACGGCAGTTGAAATCGACCCGTGGCCGGTCATCATTACCGCATCCATATGCTGATCCCGTGCGGCGGCGAGGACTTTGACGCCATCGGCGCCAGGCATGGCGAGATCCGTCACCACACAGTCGAAATCTCCGCCGCGAACGCCGGCCAAGGCGGCGTCCCCGTCCGAAACCAACTCCACCTCGTGCCCGGCATCCCTGATATCCTCAGAGAGGGTGGCAAGAATCAGCGGTTCGTCATCGCATAAAAGTACGCGCATGGCTTCAACGTATCACGTCGGTCGCCCCGATCCGCCTTCCCTCTCCATCCATTTGCCGGATCCATGTTTCCTCCCGATTGAGCGCGGGCAGTTCCACTGTGGCCTTGGTTCCTTTTCCTTTTTCGCTGTTGAGGGTGAGGGCGCCCCCATAGTTGGCGACGATATGGTGGGCTATCGAGAGACCGAGCCCCGTGCCTTTGCCGACAGGCTTCGTGGTATGAAAATAATCGAAACTGGCCGAAAGTTCCTCCAAGGTCATGCCAACACCGGTATCAATAATTTCCACTACCACCCACCGGAGAGACTGGTATGCGTTCAGGGTAAGAACGCCGCCGTCGGGCATGGCGTCCACGGCGTTCATCAGCAAGTTGAGAAACACGTGCTGGAGATCGCCCGCATCCGCCCTAACCACGATGCGCCGGGCGGCGCCGCCGTTTTCGCCAAAGGCGCATACAAGTTCCACCCTTGCCTTTTCAAACAAATGGCGTACCAAATCCACCGCCTGAAGGAGAGGCGTGACCACGGAGACCGGACCAACTTCCGGACGTTTTCGGGAAAAGTCGAGTATGCGCCGCAATGTCTCCTGTATGCGCCGCAATCCGTTGTCGCATATGTCGAGGTATTTTCCCATCTTCTCCGACGCCGGCGCCTCCTTGCGAATGCGCGAGACCGCGTTCATGACTCCGGTGAGGGGATTGTTGATTTCGTGGGCGACGCCGGCGGCAAGCCGGCCGGTGGCGGCCAGGCGCTCGGTGAAGGCGAGATCGCGCTGGGTACGCTCGATCTTTTCCGTCGCCGCGGTTATTTTTTGCTGAAGGTTTTGGCGGGATTCAAGTACGTTCTCGGCCATGCGATTGAAAGTGGCGCTGAGCTGGCCTATCTCGTCGTTCCGGCCGCCGGTATCAAGAAAGGCCGCCTCTCCCTCCGCCACCTGGCTGGAGGCAAGGCGGAGATCCTCCAGAGGATCGAGGATCAGGCGGCGTATGGAAAGAAACAGAAGATTCACGTTGATGATGATTCCCAACCCAAGACTAATCGCCACCGGCAGCAACCCGGGGGCAAGCAGTTTGTCGCCGTTCTCAAGATGGGCGTTGTCGCTCAGCAAATAAAACGTCTCAAGCAGCAACA
Organism: Planctomycetota bacterium; assembly: GCA_031278535.1. Lineage (GTDB taxonomy): Bacteria > Planctomycetota > SZUA-567 > SZUA-567 > SZUA-567 > JAJBSZ01. The sequence continues at coordinate 3,353 of JAITKH010000193.1, forward strand.
GAGTGACCAGGCCATGGATTATGGCCATCATGATAAAGGACAGGAGCAGTTTACGCCGTAATTTCATGTACCGATTCCGACGCAGCCATCCGCAAATCGAAGAAAACGCCTGATCCACACGGCAGGGCGCCTTGCCGTGTCAGGACATTCCTTTTCGCCGGTTTCCCCCGCCCTTTCGAAGACCGGGCATGAATTCTTCCATTTCCGGGAGCGGAATCACCGAACCTATTATGTAAAACGTCCCCAAAGCAAGAATGGAAGGAACGATCACCCGTTCCAGGAGGCGCCAAAAGCCGGGATCATAGGGTATGCTATTGCGGTAAAGCCAAGTCATCACGCCAAGCCCCGCCGAAGCGATGAGGAGACGCAAGGCGGTGTGATACAACGGGACGATCCGGCCCGGCGGGAAACCTTCCGCAAGGGGCGCGGGACAGCGCTTCCGGAAACTCAGGGCGAGGATGGCGCAGTCGACTGCGGCGGTGAGGGCGGTAGACAGGGCGAGACCGGCCTCGCCGAGACGCTCTCCGCCGGCAAAATTATCGATGGCCAGATTCCAGTGCGCATAATATGACGCATCCCAAAGCCGGTAGGGATCGGGACACCGGACAAGAGCCAGATTAAGGATAAGGTTCAGTCCCACCATGAGTGCGGCAATTCGGGCCGGAAAAGTATAGTCGCCGACGGCGTAAAACGCACGGACTAGGATCTGACGGAAGGAGTAAAACACCAACCCGGCGGAATACAGGATAAGAACCAGGGAAGCCCGATAGACGGCGGCATGGTCAAAGGCGAGATTCGGGCGCTGGCAGGCAAGGCGGATTATCGGATCGGCCATGGCGATCAGGAAGGCGCTGGACGGCAGGATCAGGAACAGGGACATCCTGAGAGCCCGAATCAATCGATCCAGGAAGGCTTCCCTTTCGCCCAAGGCTGCGGAGGAAGCGAGATCGGGGAAAGATACGGCAGCAACAGCGGCTCCGAATACGCCAAGCGGAAGTTGCGAGAACCGGAATCCTATCTCAAGATAGGTTACCGCGCCTGGATCGGAAAAGGACAGCCAACCGGCGATCAGGCTGTCGAAAAACGCATTCGCCTGAACCAGACCCAATCCCAGCGCGGCAGGAAGAAAGGCTCCGGCCGTTTCCCGGAGGCCGGGGTGCCGGAAGAAGAGAACCGGCGTCAAACGGATGCCCGCTGCCGCCAGGACCGGCCATTGGACCAACACCTCGGCGGCGCCAGCTGCCAAGACATAGAGCGCCACCGTTTCAGTCGAGAGCACGGCGTCAAGATTGAG
>JAITKH010000248.1 GCA_031278535.1 Planctomycetota bacterium
CCTGCGCTCACTTTTATCCTTGACCTTTCATATCGCTTCCGGAAACGAAAAACGAGCGCAGGCCATCGCTTGAACCATATAAACCGAAAACCACTTCGGTATGGGTATACAACCACAAAATTTCCAAAAGTCCACAGAGAGAAAGAAGGAAAATCCTGCAAAAAATCATATCGCATTTTCATAAAAATACAACGAAAATTTCCTATTTTATGCGACTTTTTGAAGATTTTTGCCCCTTTTTCAGGGACGACTAAATAGTGTTATCCATTGCATTTCAAGATGTAACAGAAATTTTATGAATTTTTCGTCGTGTACAGTGGCCCGCGTACAGCAAAAGGGATGCCCAACGCCGTGGGCATCCCTTTCAAATTTTCTCTCTTTTACGGCAGCGGACGAAAGTTACAAATTCCCAAGTCCGTATGCCCCGCCCCGGAATCGCCTCTGATGCCGGAGGGGAATTCACTTCCCCGTGGACAGAACCCGGATGAACCGGGGACAATCCTCGCCAGTCTCAATCCTTGATTGAGACTGGCGGAACAATAGGCGAACAAGGCGACGCCTCCAGGGATCATGCGTTTTTCAATTTTGACAGGCCGGAACGCGCGACCATGACCCCCAGTGCGAAAAGCAGGACGGCGAAAACCAGTTGCAGGCCGTCCGAACCGACGCCGAAGTTGCCGGCCGGAATCTTGGCGAGCAATTTATAGGCGCCGACCGCCAGAGCCGAAAAGGTGATCGCCAGCATAATGAACATGGGCGCGTGGAGCATCCAGCCCTGGCGGTTTGTCTTCTTCAGAAAGACGGCGCAGGCGAGAAGCGACAGGGCACCCAGAAGCTGATTGGCGGATCCGAACAGTGGCCAGATATTCTGGTAGCCCACGAGGGCCAGGAGATATCCGAACAGCAGCGTCCAGAAAGTGGCGACATAGCGGTTGGCGAAGAAGGCGGAAAGGGCATCCGGCTTGGCCAAGCCCGACGAATCGGAGAAGAATTCCTGGAATGCCAAGCGGCCTACCCGAGCCACCGAATCGAGGGATGTGAGGGCGAAAGCCGAGATTGAAAGGGTAACTAGGGTATAGACGATCTCGGTGGGAAAGCCAAGATTGGTGAGAAAGGAGGAAACCGCCTGGGCAAAAATGACCGGCGGGGATCCGGCGGGAAGCTTGCCGCCGATCGCCACCGATCCGGCCGCAATCAGGGCGATAATGGCGAGCAGGCATTCGACCAGCATGCCGCCGAAACTGATCGGGAGCATGTCGCGCTCGTTCTCGATTTGCTTCGACGATGTGCCCGAAGACACCAAGCTGTGGAAGCCGGAGATGGCGCCGCAGGCGACGGTGACGAAAAGGATGGGGAAAAGATAGTTCCCGTTCACTTCGAATCCGGTAAAGGCGGGCAGTTCCATGGTCGGATTGGTGAACACCACGCCCACTACGGCGGCGGCGATCATGAAGACCAGGAGGAAGGAGTTCAGATAATCGCGCGGCTGGAGGAGGGCCCAGACCGGCGTGACGGAAGCGATGAAAACATAGGCAAAGACAAAATAAAGCCAATAATTGCGGGCTACATAAATGGGACATGCAAGCCCAAGCGTTACGCAGACGATCAGGAGAATCACGGCCACAACGCCGCTCCGGTAACCACTCGGTTGCCGTTTCTGGAGAAAGAAACCGAGGCCGACAGCGGCGGCGATAAAGAGAATCGAGGTAGTGGCAACTGAAGCGTTGGCGGCGATCAGCGCTCTCTCCGGCGTGAAACCGTTAAACGTGACGGCCACGATATCGGCGAAGGCGGCCACCACCAGAATGGAAAACAGCCAGACGAAAACGAGGAAAAGCTGCTTTCCGGTCCTGCCGATATAGAGTTCGATAATGTAGCCGATGGTCTTTCCCTTGCTTTTCACCGAAGCGTACATGGCCGAAAAATCCTGGACCGCGCCGAAGAAAATGCCGCCAAAAATTATCCACAGCGCTACCGGAACCCATCCGAACATGGCGGCGATGATGGGGCCGTTGATGGGGCCGGCCCCGGCAATGGAGGCGAACTGGTGCCCGAAGACCACACTCCGCCTGGCCGGGACATAATCCACGCCGTCTTGGAGGCTGTAGGCCGGTGTAGGCGCCTTTTCGTCCACTCCCCAGAGCCTTGCCAGCCAGCGGCCGTAACCAAAGTAAGCGAGGATAAAGAGCATCAACGCCGCAATCAGCAATACCAACCCGTTCATAAGATTCCTCCAAACAGGCGGACTTTTAAACTTTTTTGTCCATAAGAGTCCGTAAGGACGATAAAGACCTACAGACAATCCGGGGATTTATGTGCACGTCGCGGCTTTCAGACGACACCGCATCCACTCCCGAATTCTAATTTATTGAATAATATCGACTTAAAAATATTTAAAAGTCCACAAACAGGAAGGGGATGAAAAGAGAAGGTAGGCGTAAGCGCCTACCTCCTCAGGAACACCGTTGACCGGTTTTACCATCCGGCCCATCTTTCGCGTCGAGCGGCTATTGAGCCACAACCACAGCCAAATTGGGTTCGTAGAAGTTGGTGGATTCGGATTTTGAAACAATCGAATCAAGTTCGTCAGTCAGGAGATCGGCCCGGAAGCGCTTGTCGCCCGCGCTTGTGGCCTTGACTTTCACCGTCCACGTCGCGGTCGCTCCCTTGGCCAAAACCGGCAGCGGGGAGAAATTCACCATCTTGCCGCTTCCCGGAGTGACGGCAGTGACGCCGCCACCGCTCACGAATTCCATGCCATCGTCAAGGGTGATGGCATAACGGAGATTGGTTGCGTCGCGGGTGCCGGTGTTGCTGGCGGTGATGGTGTAAATCACCTCGCTGTTCACAATCACCGGGTCGCAATTGTCCTTGAGACTCGTCAGGACACCGGGAACGCCGACGAGGTTAAGGCAATGGACTGCCTTTTTGGGATCGGTGCACCGGGCGCTGACCGAGAATTCCGAGCCAATCTGGCCTTCCACCGTGGAAGACCCGACCAGGGAAACCGTCCGGCTGTCTCCGGGGTTCAGAGTGCCGATGGCCCAGGCAATCCGGTTGTTGCGGCCAGCCTTGCCATTGTCGCTGATCTTCTCGATTTTGAAATTGCCGCTGATGACGTCTGTCAGGATCACATCGCGCGCCGGAGAGTCCCCGACATTCCTGACAGTAATCTCGTAAGGAACGGTGGTGCAGATATATCCGTCGATCGGGCCAATCGCCGTGAGTTCAAGCGCGGCGACCGCGACCTTGATCGAAGCCGAGTCCTGGGCAAAG